>DAHVAR010000261.1 GCA_027314515.1 Actinomycetota bacterium | reverse complement strand
CTAAGCGGCAGTTGGTGGCACGTGTGTCTGGCCGCCACTGGCGCCGAGCAGCCGCAGCAAGTCAGCGGTCGACACGCGGTAGAGATCCCCGACGCGGATCACCAGGCACGGGAACTCGCCGGAGCGGGCGAGTTCGTACGCCTTGGTGCGGCCGATGCCGAGGATCCGTGCGGCGGTCATCAGGTCGATGGTGACGGGCAGGTCTGTGAGCTGACTGATGGTGAACGGGCCGGTGTCGATGGCATCCTCCTGGGTGAGCTCGAGTCGGGTGGTTGGTTAGCGATACGGATCGCCGCATGGACGGGCAAGATGGCCTGGGTCGGGCATTGCGCTGCCCAGGTCGATCAGCCGGACCTGGCGGTCTGAGCCGTGCAGCGGCATCCAGACCGGCCCGGCCGGGCAGGTTATCTGCGGATCGATAGCCGCAGTGGCGATGCGCAAGCTGAGCGAATCGGTGCTCGCGGCGAGGGCGCGGCGCGCAGTCTGCTCCCGGCGCGGGGTCAGGAAGCAGAACAGCAGCGACGGCACCTGTTGGTGGTAGCGGGACATGACGTCGGCCAGCCTGGCGTAACTGTCGAGCTTGCCCGCCAGTTGGGCCAGGTGCTCGCTGCCAGTGTCGTACTCCAGCATGAACGCGATCTCCCGGCCGCCTTCGGTCCAGGCGCCGAGCCCGTCCGGCTGCGGGAGCGATGCCAGCGCGGACAGGCTGATCGAATACTGGTAGAAGAACTCAGCGGTGTGGCTCTCGGTCAGCCAGGTCCGCACTTCCCCGCCGCCTCGACGGGCGTGAGCGGCCAGCGACACGAAGAACCAGTTGGCCCCCGTCATGTGGGCGAGCCTCTGGGAGCGCTGCAGGGCGATCTGCCGCCCAGCGCGCACGTGTGGCAGCCATCTCTTGTCATCGCGGTCCTCAGCGCCCAGCAGCACGGCGCCGAGTGGGCCAAGCAGGTAGTGCCATGGTGCCGATCCGGCGGCCAGGTGCGGTCGGAAACGGTTCAGTGCGCCGAGCCGCGCAAGCGCATCGAGCCTGTGGCGCGCCGTGATGACGTTGCCGAACGCGAGTGCGGCGAGCTGATCGGTGGTCAGCACCCGGTGCTCCGCGACCGCACGAACCAGGTAGCGGTCGCGGTCGGTGAGCCGAGCAGCGGCCCTCAGCACCGCCTGGTCCTCGCCCGCACCAGCCCGCCTCCGCCGCGCGGCGGGAGATTGTGATGCCATCAGTCATCAGTCCCGGTTCGGCACCCCAGGTACATTCCGCCACTGACCAGCGGTCCTGCGTAGTGCAGGCCCGGCCATTGCGTCGGCCGTTCTGGGCATCCGGGCCATGGTCCGGGCAACCGTCCGGCCGACAAGCCAGGGCAAGCGAAGGCCGGCCCCGCGAGGATGGGCCATAGAGGACGGTCCGTCAAAGTCAGTCACCTCATAGCGAGAAGTCCGGATTCTGCGATCGGTTCTCACGTCCGGCACCGAGATCGTTATGGACTTGGTGGTCGCGTCATCGGGGTACGCAGCAGCGGCCCCATATCCAGAAATCCGGTTCGAGTGCCAGTTATTGACGCCGACACCGAAAATGGCGGCCCAGCCGGGTCAGACCGCCATGCCGCCAATCGGGCATCCCTGCCAGGAGCGACGCCCTCGCCCTGTGCGGCGGGTCGCGCCCTTATAAGCGACAGGCTGGTCAACCGGCGCCGGGCGCGGTGTCAGCCGCCGTCTGGGCCACACGGCGCCCACGGGCGCGCACGTCGTCATGGCCGCCAGGACGAGGGTGCTTGCGGCAGGTTGGAGTTGAGAGCCGAGCTGGTTAGCTCAGTCACGGTGTCGGCGGCGTGCTGACGCTTGCAGGAAGACGCGACGGCAGTAACGGAGAGTTAGCAGATCCATTGTCCGGGAGCTCCGTTGGATGCCGAATACCGAATCCGTACTCGACCGGGCCGGCGTTGGTGGGGCTTAGGGGCGCGCCAACAACCGGTTTCTGTATGGTCAACCGCAGTAAGGCGCCGCTCAGCCGCCCGGCGGCAGCCAGCGCGAGGGGCGCGGCACCGAGAGTAGAACGTGAGTGGGCGCGGCCGTCGCTGGGAGCGGGAGCGCGTGATGGTCGCAGGGCGGGACTGTTGTGCGTCGCTAAGGGAGCTGTCTGTGTCTGTGGTGGATGGTCCGGATGGCACGGCCCGGCGGGTCGGCGCTGGCGGGCGGCGGATCGACTCCTCGCGTGATGCGGTGATCTTGCAGGCGGCGCTGGACGGGCTGGCTGAGCGCGGCTACGACCTGCTGACGATGGATGAGATCGCCGCTCGGGCGCGTGCGGGCAAGGGCGCGATCTACCGGCGGTGGCCGTCGAAGGCGGCGCTGGTTGCCGACGCGGTTGTTGCCTGGCGTGACCAGCTCCGGCCGTCGGCGCTGCCGGATACCGGGTCGCTGCGCGGGGACGTGGAGGCGATGACCTCATCAATGCCTGATTTCGGGCCTGCGGAGGGTCGGCAGGTCGGCGTCCTCCTGGGCCTGGCCACTGCGGCCAGCAGGGATCCTGAGCTGCGCGCGGCGCTGTACGGCCCTCTTCTAGAGCAGCCGCGGCGGGCGCTCCGTGATGTCCTGGACAGGGCGGCCGCACGCGGCGAGATCCCGGCGGGCCGGGATCTCAGCCTGGTGCCCGATGTCGTCATTGCGCTGAACGTCATGCGGTTCCTGACCGGCGAGCCGCCGGATCGCGAGTTCGCCCGGCGAGTGTTCGAGGACATCTTGCTCCCGCTGGTGACCGCTCCGTTGCCCGCTGCGGATCACGGGGATCCGCCGCGGGCGGGGTGCTGATCCAGTAGTCAGTCCTTGCACGGTAGCTGGCAAGGGGCGGGCGCAGGCTGCTAAAGTAATACGGAACCGTACCGTACCGCTAATGAGAGGTCTCGCTCATGCCCACGCCGATGATCGAGGTCGAGGCGGTCACCAAGCGGTTCGGGCGGGTCCAGGCGCTCGCCGGGGTGAGCCTGACCGCCGAGGCGGGCAGCGTGCTCGCCCTCCTTGGCCCAAACGGGGCCGGGAAGACGACGCTCGTGAGGATCCTGGCCACGCTGCTGCATCCTGACAGCGGCCGGGCGCGGGTGGCCGGCTATGACGTCGTCGCCGACGCCGGCCCCTTGCGCTCGGCGATCGGCCTGGCCGGCCAGTACGCGGCTGTGGATGAGCTGCTCACCGGGCGGGAGAACCTCGAGCTCGTCGGGCTGCTGTACCACCTGAGCCGACGGGAGTACAAGCGCCGGGCCGCCGGCGCGCTGGAACAGTTCGGCCTTACCGATGCTGGCGATCGGACCGTGAAGACATACTCCGGCGGGATGCGCCGCCGCCTCGACATCGCCGCCAGCCTCATCGGCCGCCCGCCGGTGCTGTTCCTGGACGAGCCCACCACCGGGCTGGATCCGCGCACGCGCAACGAGCTGTGGCAGTTCATCGAGGACCTGGTCGGCGGCGGCACGACGGTGCTGCTTACCACCCAGGTCATGGAGGAGGCCGAGCGTCTCGCGCACCGCATCATCGTCGTCGACGGCGGCCAGGTCATCGCCGAAGGAACTGCCGAGGAGTTGAAGGACCGACTGAGCAGCGCCGTGCTGGAGGCACGCGTCACCAGGGCCGCTGACCTTGACCGGGCTGCTGCCGTGCTGGCCGGCCTGGGTCACGGCCGGCCGCACATCGACCCCGACCAGCAGCGGGTCAGCGTCCCGGCTAGGGGCGGCACCCGCGACCTGCTGGCCGCCGGGCGCCGGTTCGAAGACGACGGCATCGGCCTCGACGACCTGGGCATCCGCCGGCCGTCCCTCGATGATGTGTTTCTGTCCCTCACCGCCGCCCGCGAGCCAGGCAGGCCGGCGCGTCAGCAGGCCGGGGCTGCGGCATCGCAGGAGAGCCGGTGACCGCTATCCGTGCCCGGCAGCCGGCGCCGCGCCCGCCACGGCTGAACCCGGTGACCGCCATACGTGACACCGCCGGCATCGCCAGGCGCAACGTGCTGCATATGACCCGGACCCCGCAGGCGATCCTATTCGCCATTCAGCCGGCCTTGATCCTGGTGCTGTTCCGGTACGTCCTCGGCGGTGCGATCAAGATCCCGGGCAGCACCTACGTGGACTACGTGGTTCCCGCGGTCTTTATCGAGGCCGTGCTGCTGGGGGTGATGGCCACCGCCATCGGGCTGGCCGACGACCTGCGCAGCGGGATCATCGACCGTTTCCGCAGCCTGCCGATGGCACGCTCGGCCGTCCTGGCCGGCCGGACGATCGCCGACATGGCCCGGTGCGTGCTCGCGCTCATCCTGATGACCGGTCTTGGGGTCCTGGTGGGCTTCCGGTTCCACTGCACGATCCCCGCCGCGCTCGCCGGGATGGCCCTCATCATCGCATTCGGGTTCTCTTTCTCCTGGGTCTACGCCACGATCGGCCTGATCACCAAAGACCCGGAGACCGCGCAGGTCGCCGGCGTGCTGCCGTTTTTCCTGCTGATGTTCGCCAGCTCGGCGATCGTGCCCGTATCCACCATGCCCGGCTGGCTCCAGCCATTCGCACGCGACCAGCCCTTCAGCGTCACCGCCAGCGCCGTGCGCGCACTGTTCCAGGACGCGGCCACGCATCAGTGGATCTGGCAATCTCTCGCCTGGTCTGCGGGCATCCTGCTGGTGTTCTTCCTGATCGCCACCCGCATATACCGCACCATCACCGAATAACAGCCAACGGCAGCTTTCCGAGCGAGGGTACTGGCGCGGAGAGCACTCCAATTAACAGCACGCCGCGCCTGACAGGCGCTTATCGCCGACTTGCTCAGGTACAGCCCGACCTCAGGTCGGGGACTCCGGCTCACCCGCGAAGCAGACCAGCGAACGCTCCCACCGGTTCATGTGCGCAATTCCCAGATCTGCGCGGCCCTCGTCCGGACCGGCGGCAAGCCGGAGTCGACTCCAGATAACGGCGGTTCGGGGTACGCGATGGCGCATGGGGACGGTCACATTTTGCGCCCAAACCAACCGACTGATTTGCACCCTACGCGCCATTCGGACCTGGCTGCTGGAGCAGTTCGGACCGCCAGTCGGCAAACCGCGCTCGCATCTGCT
>DAHVAR010000258.1 GCA_027314515.1 Actinomycetota bacterium | reverse complement strand
CCGGCGGGGGCTCTGGCGGCGGCGTGAGCTGGCATGCCCGGGTGGTGCCCAAGCGCAGCAGCAGCGTCAGGGCAAGGAGTGCGATCGACGCCAGGGCGATCACGCCCCGGTACGGCGCCAGGAATGACAGCACGCCGGCGGCGCCGAAAATCGGGATGGCCAGCGGATTGCATACCGGGCAGGCCATCGCCAGGGTGCCGGCGGCCCCGCCCGCGCCTGTTCCGGCCTTGCCCCAGCGGCGGGAGCCTTTGGGCTGGCCGGACGGGACGAAGGTCGCCACGATCAGGGCGATCAGCGGCGGTGACAGCGCGAGGGTGACGTAGTTCCACCACTGGATCGGCACGACACGGCGGCCGTCGCCGGGCTCAATCCGCCTGTCATCATCGCGTGCCTGCCGCTGCTCCTTGCCGCCTGCGACGTCATAAGTCGCCCGTAGCGAGCCACCTACCGCAGATGTGCGCCCGGGCATCACTGGCTGCCTGCCGCCTGGCTCGCCGTCGGTGTCGGCCTGCTGGCCCTGCCAGGCTCAGTGCCCGCCTGCCGCCGCCAGCACTCGCCGCAGCTCCTCCACCGAAGGCACCGGCCCGGCATGGCCGGCAGCGTCCCGGTACAGGCGGCATGACAGGCTCGGCGGCTCGCCAGGCGCGGCGAATGGATCTGTGCCGTTGACCAGCAGGGTTGGAGACCCGTGCATGCCCGCCTCCGCCGCCTCCTGCTCGTCGCCCGCCACGACGCGGCGGATCACCGCCGGGGGCTGCCCGGCCAGCGCAGCGGCCAGGCGCTCCTCGAATGCCGAGGCGTTCGGGCAGTCCGGGACGGTCAGCAGCACCAGCTCCATGGCGATCAGCTCCTAGCGTTGCATGTCCGGTATCGACGATAAGCCATTCTTCCCGCTGGCGGGCAGCGGCTGGCTGCGGCGGTGTCATGGCAGCAGCCGGCCGGGCGCTCACTATCGCGAGGGTGCGGGTGGCGTGCGCGGCTGGTGTCCTGCCGATTCACGGCGTTGCGGCAGTGACCGGTAATCGACGACGGCTCCGCTACCTACGCCTTCAGCTTCGACGGGTGATGCCGGCCAGGCTGGCCAGCAGGGCGGCGGCGCGGGCGAAAGAGACCTCGGAGCCGGCCAGCGCGGTCATCTCGGCCAGGCCCGGCGACAGCCAGCCGGTGGGCAGCAGGGCTGGTGACGCCGACGGGAACGAGGCCGGCCTGGGCCAGCGATTGCGGCACAGGCGGGCAGCATCGGTCCGGGTCCTGCCACGCAGGCCAGCCCGGCTGGGTGGCCGACCCGGCGGAGGCCGGCTGAGCGCAGGAGGCGCCTCGCCGGCTGACTACTGGCCGTGGCCTGGCCCGCCGCGGTCAGCGGGCTGCAGCAGGGTGCCGAAGTGGTAGATGCCGATGCGGAGCGCTCCGGGCCGGCTCGCGAACCGACCTGCCGGCCCGGCTACTCGGGCGGGCCCGGCTGGTCGCGGGTGAGCGCGCTGTGGCGGTCGGGGTAGCCGCGGATGTCGATGATCTGCGAGTCCTCGACGGTGAACACCTGGTAAAGCTGCTGACGCGGGGCGCGCCGGGCTCCTTCGGCCCTGCCGCCGACGGCGAGCCCGAGCACGACTGCGTCGCGGTCGACTTCCACGCTGTGGACGTCGGCCTCGGTGCCGGCCGCAACCAGGGCGCGGTACCAGGCGAGGACCTGATCGCTGCTGGTGCACAGCCCGGTCCAGCGGACGTGCGGATGCAGCAGCGTCCCGAGCAGGCTGACGTCCTTGTCGCGGAAGGCGGTTTCGAGGTGGCGGGCGATGCCGGCCATGACACTGGTGCCGGCCGAGCCCGGAACGGCGGCGCGGTCGTCTGGCTGGTGGTCTGCCGGCTCGCCGGGGGTGATGCCATAGCTCTGCAGCATGGCGGCGATCTGCTCGCTCGGTGGCTTCCCGGCGACCCACACGTCGTGGCGTGCGGCACCGGCCTCGATCAGCAGCCGCACCGTCTCGGTCCAGTCGCCCGGCTGGCCGGCCTGCTCACCGCTGCCGACAGTGGCGAAGGCCAGCGGCGTGCCGTCGAACCTGGCGTCGCGGGCGTCGACGTCGGCCCCGGCTTCCAGGAGCAGCCGGACGACCCCGGCGTTCCCGCAGTAGGCGGCGGTGTGCAGCGGCTGCTCCCCGAGTTCGTTGCGGGCGTGGGGGGAGAAGCCGAGGTCGAGCATGAGCGCGATGGTGGCGGCGGGGCACGAGCCGGCGGCGCCGACGATCACGGCCCGGTCCTGGCCAGTCAGCCAGCCGGGCAGGTCAGGGTGTCCGGCGAGGAGGCCCTCGGCGGCGGAGCGGTCGCCGCAGATGCAGGCGCCGATGAAGCGGTCGGTGTCGGTGACATCGTCGGTCGCGCCGGCGGCTCGCAACCGCGCGGCGGCATCGGTCCGGTCGGCGCGGACCGCCAGGCGCAGCGCGGACACGCCGTCTTCGCTGGCACTAGGGTCGGCTCCGGCACCGAGGAGGGCCGCGACGACGGGCAGGGAAGCATGGGCAGCAGCTTCCGGCAGCGCCTCGGTGGCTATGCGGGCCGTCTCGCTGCCGTGGAGGGCGTCCAGCAGCAGTGACAGCGCACCGGGATCATCGTGGTAAACGGCGGCGCCGACTGCCCATGTTCCGGCCAGGCTGGCACCGTGGGCGAGGAGAAGCTGCAGGCAGCGCTGGTCGCGGTGACCGATGGCCTCGCTGATGGGCTGGCCAAGGTCTGGGCTGGCCCCTGCTGCCAGCAGCACCGCGGCGACCTCGGGGTTGTCGACCTCCACCGATCCCTTCAGGGCCGACCGGAAGCGGGGCCGGCCGCCGTCGTTGGTATCCGCGCTGGCGCCGGCCACGAGCAGGGCGCGGACCGCCTGCGCCAGCCCGGCAGCCCGGCCAGGGTCGATCTGATGCCAGCGCGAGTAGCAGGCATACAGCAGCGGCGGCCAGCCCCGCTCATCATCGACGGCCACCGCTGCCGCGGGGTCGGCGGCCAGCATCGCCCGTACCGCCTCGGCCTCGCCGAGCACCGCGGCGGCCAGCAGGCTGCGGCCGGCGATGCCCGGGTCGGCCTGGAGCATGTCGCTGGCCTGCCGCAGTCGGCCATCAACGGAGGCGGCCACGAATTCGTCCGCTGCCCGGCCGGAAGTTGCGCGGGCGTCAATGGTGGCCTTGATTCTGGCCCAGCTCGCAAAGCCCAGCTCGCGGGCGATGACCAGCTGCGCGTCAGCGAGGCTGACCGCGCCCTGCGGCGCCGCGGGGTGATGGCGGGCGAGCCGCTCCAGGGCCGCGGCATCGCCGCGCTGGGCTGCGTCGCGCAGTTCCTTGGCGCGGCGGCGCAGCTGGCCGAGGTCGGGACGCTCGGGAAGGGAATCTGACATGGCGTCTCCCTCGTCGGCCCGCGGTCCGCTGCTCAGGCCGAGGAAGAGGCCACAGCCACAAGTTCCCTGCCTCGGAGGTGGACTCAGTCCTTCCCGCGGACCCGGCGGCACCCTCCCAGCGCCAGCGCAATCGTAGCGCGTTTGCCGCCAGGTAACCGGCCCGCAGGTGCGGCCGGCTGCTGCCGGTCAGGGCGCCTCGGGGGCCCGAGTCTGCGGGCTAACCCGGTGATCTGGTCGCTGTGGAGATGACGGGCCCGTGCCGCGCACTCTCTGGTCCGGCAGACCAGCAGAGCTGCATCGACCGCTCCGCACAGGGTTTCCGGCGGACTCACTACCCGTCGTCTGGCTACAGGGGCAGAGGAGGGAGGCTATGGAGGTCGAGCTGGTGAACTTCGAGGACTGCCCGAACTGGCAGGTGGCAGCCGCCCGCCGCGCCGCAGATAGATATGCCCCCTGTTGTCGTTTGCAGTCGGCGAGTCTGAGTGACTGGCGCGGCACTTGGTCGGTATCGTGCCGCATGTGCTGGACGGCGAAGCGGTCTTCGTGCCGAGCGACATTCCCAGGAACGGCATGCTCGCCCTGTATGGCACCGGCCAGGGGAACGGCAGAGTCGAACTGGTCTTCGCAGGCGGTCGCTATGGCGTTCGCAAGCGAACGGTAGCGGCGACTCTCGTACCGGTGTCCGCTGCGCTAGCGCAGCTGGTCGCCTCGGATCCCAGCGTGGCGGGCCCGGGCGACCCGGCCGTGCGGCGGTCGGTCGGAGTTTGGGCCGCGGCGGCAACTGCGGGCATCGGGCTGGTCGCCAGGGGCCGGCTGTTGCCCACGGTCGGGCCAGACGGCGTGGATGCGTGGCGGGCCGGCCCTCTCGACGCCGCCGATCTGGCATGGCTCCGCTCGCTAGCCGCCTCGTTCCCGCCATCCGCGCATGCCCTGGCGGTGCCGGGCTCACGACCAATCCGGCTGCGCTCTCCGGAGTCGCTGATCCGCGCGTTCTGGGATGCGATCGCGGACACCCTGGTGCGGAGCGCGGCGGCGTCCAGGGCGGCTGCCTCTGCGGCATTCGCGGCGACTGCGCCGACCGACGTCAGCGACCTGGCCGAGTGGCTCGCCGACACAACCGACGGACTGGCCGCGGGAGCACGGCTTGGCCTGCGGATCGAGCCGGTACCGTGCACGGCTGCCGTGGACGTGTCGGCCAGGGCAGCCGATGTGTCGGCCGCCGGTGTGGTCGTGCTGGCCGGGGATGCGGAGGAGCCCGGTTCTGCGGCTGCGGACGATGCGGAGGAACCTGCGTCCGCAGCCGCCGACGATGCACTCGAATCGGCCGAGTCCGCGCCCGCGTTCCGGCTGCAGCTGCAGCTGCAGCTGCGCAGTACCGCCGACCCGAGCCTGATCGTCGACGCCGCGTCGCTGTGGGACCAGCCGGAGCGGGTGCTGGCCAGGTTCGGCACCCAGGCCGAGACGGACCTGCTGCTGGCCCTGCGTCGCGGGGCTGCGCTGTGGCCGCCGCTCGCTCCGGTGCTAGCGCAGGCAAGCCCGTCCGCACTGGAACTCGACGATGCCGCCGTCACTGACCTGCTTGGCACGGTCGCCGAGGAACTGGCCGGAGCGGGTATCGAGGTGCTCTGGCCGTCCAGCCTGCTCGGCGACGGGCTCAGGCTGCGCGCGGCCATTTCGCCGGCGCCGCAGCAGCTCACCGATGCCGGGTTCGGCGTGTACTCGCTGCTGGAGTTCCGCTGGCAGCTCACACTGGACGGGGAGATCCTTGACCCCGACGAGGTTGCCGAGCTGGCCGAGGCGAAACGCCCGATGATCAGGCTGCGCGGGCGCTGGGTGACGCTGAGCCCCGGGCTGCTGGAGAAACTGCGCCGCCCGCCGCGTACCCGGATGCCGGTGATAGAGGCGCTCGGAGCCGTGCTGGCCGGCAGCTCCGACATCGACGGCGAGATGGTGGCGGTGGTCGCCGAAGGGGCGCTGGCCGACATGGCCGAACGAGTGCGCAGCTTGTCCGCCGCTCCCGCGCCGCTGGACCCGCCACCGGGGCTGGCCGCCGTGCTGCGACCGTACCAGCGGCGGGGCGTGGCTTGGCTGGCCGGCATGTGCGAGGCGGGCTTCGGCGGTTGCCTGGCCGACGACATGGGCCTGGGCAAGACCGTCCAGGTGATTGCCCTGCACCTGCATCTGCACGCGAGGCCGGTCAAGGACATGCCGACGCTGGTGGTGTGCCCGGCGTCGCTGCTCGGCACCTGGGAACGCGAGATCCGGAGGTTTGCCCCTAAGGTCCCGGTGCGGCGCTACCACAGCGGCGAGCGTCACCTGCGTGGCGTCGCGGCGGATGAGATCGTCCTGGTCACCTACGGCGTGGTGCTGCGCGACCGCGCCGAGCTGGCCGGCGTGAACTGGGGCCTGATTGTGGCCGATGAGGCGCAGCACGTGAAGAACCCGATGTCGCGTACGGCGCGGGAGCTGCGCGCGCTACCCGCCCCGGCCCGGATCGCGCTGACCGGCACGCCAGTGGAGAACCGGCTGTCGGAGCTGTGGGCGATCCTGGACTGGACTACTCCCGGGCTGCTCGGGCATCTGGAGACGTTCACCCGGCGGGTGGCGGTCCCGGTAGAGCGGTACAAGGATCCCGAGATCACCGCGCGGTTCGCCGCGCTGGTCCGCCCGTTCCTGCTGCGGCGCAGGAAGACCGATCCCGGCATCGCGCCGGAGCTGCCACCGAAGACCGAGACCGACACCGTCGTGGCGCTCACCGCAGAGCAGGTCACCCTGTATGAGGCGATGGTGCGCGAGACGATGGCGGCGATCGAGGCTGCCGAGGGTATCGATCGAGCAGGGCTGGTGTTCAAGCTGCTGACCGGGCTCAAGCAGATCTGCAACCACCCCGCCCAGTACCTCAAGCAGTCCGAGCCGCTGGTCGGCCGGTCCGGCAAGCTGGCAGCCTTCGACGAGCTGCTCGACGTGATCCTGGCCGGCGGCGAGTCGCTCCTAGTGTTCACCCAGTACACGCAGATGGCGACGCTGCTGCAGCAGCACCTGGATGCCCGCGGCATCCGGTCGCTGTTCCTGCACGGAGGCGTTCCGGTCCGCCGTCGCGACGAGATGGTCACCCGGTTCCAGGCGGGCATGGCGCCGGTGTTCCTGCTCTCGCTGAAGGCGGGCGGAACCGGGCTGACTCTCACCCGCGCCACGCACGTGCTGCACTACGACCGCTGGTGGAACCCCGCAGTCGAGGACCAGGCAACTGATCGGGCGTATCGGATCGGCCAGGATCGCCCGGTTCAGGTACATCGGCTGATCGCTGAGGGGACGCTGGAGGACCGGATTGCGGCGCTGCTGGAGAAAAAGCGCAAGCTGGCGGACGCGGTGGTCGGGTTCGGTGAGGGCTGGATCGCTGAGCTGTCCGACGCCGAACTGAGCGAGCTGGTGACGTTGCGGGCAGCATCATGACCAGGGAAATGACTGCGCACGGGCAGGCTGCCGCCGGTTCGCCGGCCAGGACGGACAGGACCTGGTGGGGCCAGGCCTGGGTGGAGGCGCTGGAGCAGCGCGCCCGGCTGGACCCGAACCGGTTGCCGCGTGGAATCGAGTATGCGCGCAGCGGCGCGGTTGGCGAGCTAGCGCTGGCCCCCGGTGAGGTGCGGGCACTGGTCCAGGGCCGCCGGACCAGCCCGTACGAGGTCCGGGTGCGAGTGCGCCGGTTCGCCGACGACGAGTGGGACCGCGTCCTGGCCAGCATCTGCGCCCAGCTCGGTCGGGCGGCGGCGATGCTGGACGGCGAATTGCCGCCAGAGGTCGCGGCGGACGCCGCTGCGGTCGGCCTTGACCTGCTGCCCGGTTCCGGCGAAGTCGGGCCTCGGTGTAGCTGCCCGGACGATGCCGACCCGTGCAAGCATTCCGCGGCGGTCTGCTACCTGGTCGCCGACGCGCTTGATGCCGACCCGTTCGCGGTCCTGCTGCTGCGTGGCCGGACTCGCGGGGAGGTGCTCGCGGGCCTGCGGGCGCATCGGCGCGGCGCTAGATCGGGGAACGGGCCGGCGCCGGGCCGGCCTGGCGCCGGCAGCGAACCCGGAGCAGAGGGCGCAGCCGACGGCAGCGCACCCGAACCTGTCGGCCGCGGCATGCACGACGCGGGAGTCGACGCGAGGCAGGTGCTCGGCACGCCGCCACCGTCCGGGCCGATCCCGCTTCCTCCGCTGCCACCAGCCAGGCCCGGCCACCCGGCGGCGCTGCCCGTGGATCCGCCCGCGTGGCGGGCCGGACTGCGCGCCGACCTGCAAGCGCTCGCGGCTGACGCGGCTAGCCGCGCCTGGGAGCTGGCAGTGGGCCTCAGCTCGGATGCCGGGCTCGGCCTGGACGCTGAGTCGGACCTGGCCAGGCGGGGCGCCGTGGCGCTCGGCAGCCCGGCCTTCTCGCTGCTGGCCGACCGGGCCGGGATCGGCGGCCGTGAACTCGCCCGGCAGGCGCTCGCCTGGAAGCACGGCGGCCTGCCTGGCCTGGAGTTGCTGCGCGCGAAATGGGTTCCCGGCAGCCTCGGCGACGAGGTAACCGAGATGATCAAGGTAGCGGGGGCGGCGCTGAAAGAGGCGACCGGCGCCGCGGTGACCATCAGCGGAAACCAGGTCAGCGCGGGCAGGCTGCAGCTCCGCCTGGGCCGCGACCTGATGTGGTACCCGTACGCCCGGTCAGACGATGGCTGGGAGCCGGCCGGGCCGCCGCGGCCTGACCTCGCCGGTGCCCTCGCTGGCATGTAACGCTGGGCGGACGCAGGTGACGAGACCCGGCAGGAAGTGGTCAGCGACGCGGTCCTGGCCATCATCATCACGATCATGGTCCTGGAGCTGAAGGTTTCACACGGGGCACGAATTCGCCTCGCTGCGGCGCGCCGCCGGGCAGCTCGTGCGTCGCCTCAGCGGTGGTGTGCTGTGGCAGGAGCCGGTGGATGTCCGCAGCGTGCACGGCAGGGTGGCGTTGGCGGCCCAGCATGCGCCGGCGGCGGGCCCGGATGCGAGCAGCAGCCGGGCGGCGCGGCGGCCCGGCGCCTGGCGGGTGTACTCGGCGACCACCATGGCCAGGTCCCCGAAGTCGGCCAGCGCAGCGCGCGCGGCCTGGTGGTCGCTGGCTCCGGCGGCCAGGTGC
>DAHVAR010000256.1 GCA_027314515.1 Actinomycetota bacterium | reverse complement strand
CCGGGCGAGATACTGATCTTCGTCTGCGACCTGGTCTCAGCCTGACCGGCCGCGATTGGAGGAGAGTTCGCGATGGGGCAGCCCCTCATCACCGACGAGAATGGGATCCGCTGGATCACCCTGGACCGCCCTGAGATCCGCAACGCCCTGTACGCCGACGACCTCACCCGCATCACCGAGGCAGTTACCGGCATCGGTGACAGCGTCACGGCGATCGTGCTGACCGGCAGCGGCGACCGCGCCTTCTCGGCGGGGATGCACATCGGCACCTTCGCGGGCGCCGCGCCCGAAGATGGCCGGGCCATTATCTCCAGCGTCCGCGACTGCATCGGCGCGATACGGCGAGCACCCGTGCCGACGGTGGCGATGATCAACGGCTACTGCCTCGGCGCCGCGTTCGAGATGGCACTGGCCTGCGACCTGCGAGTCGCTCACCCCGATGTCCGCGTCGGGCTGCCCGAAGTCAAACTCGGCATCCCCTCGGTCGTGGACGCGGCACTGTTGCACCACTATGTCGGCCTGTCCAGGGCCAAGGAAATCATCCTCACCGGAGACCTGTACCCGGTCAGCGAGTTCACCGCCCAGGGCCTGATCAACCGCACCGTCGAGCCCGCCCAGTTGCGCGCGGCGACACTCGAACTGCTCGGCTCGGTCACCGCGTGCACCCGTCAAGTCATCGCCGCGCAGAAAGGGCTGTTCGAAACCTGGCTCAACCATGGCCTGCAGCACAGCATCGACACCAGCGTCGACGTTTTCGCCGACATCTTCCGCGCGCCGGAAACCTCTGCGGCCGTCGCGCGTTACCAGCAAGCCCGGTCAAGGGCGTGATGCGGGCTGATTCCCCGCGTTCATGGCGGGCATGCTTGGCCTGACCGCGGCATCCTGGAGTTGCGTGTCCGGCGGCCGGACGTCCTTGATGCTGCACTATTTCGACCGGCTGGCGGGCTGCTCGAAACGTGCCAGCTTGCCGGACCAGGCGTAGCTGCGGCCGACCGCCGGACAGCGATGCAACTATAATGGTTGCATGTCTGTGAGTCTGACGATACGCGACCTGCCGGAAGCAACCCGGGACATGCTAAGGCAGCGAGCCGAGGCCAGGCGTCAGTCGCTCAATTCCTACATAGTGGACCTGCTCGAGCGTGAAGCGGGGCTGCCCACGATGAGCGAGTGGGCGGACATGGTGGAAACGCGTGCCCGCCTGGCCGGATCCAGCGATGCCGCGGTCGATGCCGTGCGCGAGCTCCGGGACGCCGTGTGAGCCTGTCGGTCATCGACGCGTCGGCGATCGTGGCGTTCCTGGCGTTCGATGACCCGCGCGGCCGGCACGTCGGCGCCCGGCTGCGCAAAGGGGATGCGTTTTACGCGCCGACGATCCTTGACTATGAGGTCCTGGGAGCGCTGCGGGGGCTGGCGCGCAAGGATGACCGCCTCGATGACAGCTACGTCGAGGAATGCAACCGAGATCTTGAGCTGATGCCGGTGCGCCGTGAGGACATTGCGCCGCTGCGCCGTCGGATCTGGGAACTTCGGCACAATCTCACCGTCTATGACGCCGCCTACGTGGCCCTGGCGGAACAGCTCAACGCCACGCTGGTGACCTGCGACGAGAAGTTCGCCCGCAGCACCGGAGTCGGGTGCCAGATCGAAACGATCATCTGACACCCGCACGCAGGCAAGGTTGGCAGAGAGGGGGTCGCCCATGGCCTGGCCGCAGATCTGGCGACCGGTCGATGGCAGGAGCTACATGACTTCCTGGCGGCGACGCAGGATCCTGAAGACCGGTTCTTCTACGTTAATCAGCTGAGTCGTGTCGTCGGGGACCGGCCTGAGTGGATCGATGAGTGGCGTGCGGAGCGGCCCGGATCAGCGTTGCCAGTGCTGTTCAGCGGGGCAATGTACGTCCGCAGCGCATGGGAGGCACGAGGGGCACGGTTGGGCAAATACGTGGCCGGGGATGCCGCCCAGCTGTTTCATCAGCGGCTGGTCCTAGCTGACCATGACCTGGCAGCGGCTGCTGAGCTCGATCCGCGGGATCCGACTCCGCACGCCGAGTCGATGTGGGTCGCTTTGGGTCTCTGCCTCGGCCAGCCCGAGTTGCACCGGCGGTTCACGGAGCACCGCCGCCGTGCGGATGGGCCACCTGGCGCTCAAGCGGGCGATCCGGTTCGCCGCCGCCCGCGACCTGGTCGGCCGCAACGTCGCCGAGTTCTGCGAAGCCCCCGCCGGACAAGAAGGCCGGCCCAGCCGGCCCTTCACCCTGGAGCAGTCCGCGGCCCTGATCACCGCAAGTGCCGGTACCGGGATCGGCGCCTACATCGCCCTGTCCCTGGGCACCGGCATCCGCACCGAGGAAGCCCGTGCCCTTGACTGGGACGCTGTCGACCTCGGCGACCCGACTGCCGCTCCGCCGCGCCCGGCCAGCGTCGCGGTCTGGCGGTCCGTGCGCCGCAGCGGCGATACCAAGACGCTGCGGTCCCGCCGCAGCCTGCGCGCGCCCCTGTTCGCCGCCGACGCATTACGCGAGTTGCAGGCGCGGGAGAACCGCGACACCCGGCCCGTGTCCGCCACCAGAGACGGCAACCCCCTCGACGCCGCCAACGTCCGCCGCGAGTTCCGCACGCCCATCCAGGCCGCCGGCATCGACGGCAGCTGGCCCCCCTCCTTCCCCCCCGAGCTCCGCCGCACCTTCGTCAGCCTCATGTCCGACAACGGCGTCCCCGTCGAGGAAATAGCCCGCCTCGCCGGCATCCGGCCCAAAACGATCATGGGCTGGCTCGCTCGCGGCGCCACGCTCGCAATCCCTTCCCCGGTCCGCAGCGACTCCCCTACCGGCTGTATCGGTACGGGACCGAGATCGCCTCCTGGCGGGCCAGAGAGACAGCCAGCGGTAGACCGGTGCTGCTGCTGAGCGCGAGAGTAGAACAAGGGACGTGCCGCCGTAGGCATTCTGGTGAGCAGCGCATATTGGCGGTCATGCCCGAACGAACAGGCTGGGTGATATCATTGCTATCTATGAGTGACAGCCTGCTTATCCGCAACCTGCCGGAGTCGCTGAAGCCGGCTCTGCGCCGCCGCGCCGCCGCGCACGGCCGCTCGGTGGAAGCTGAGGCTCGCGTAATCCTGGAGGAGGCCATCGCGGCTGAGGAGGATTTCGTGTCCTGGTGGCTGGACGAGATGGCATCGGCGCCGCCGGGCGAACCGCTGCCCGTGCCTGACCGCGGCGGGCAATCCCGCGAGCCGGTTTCTTTCGAGTGATTCTCGTCGATACCAACGTCTGGTCCGAGACGACGCGGCCGGTGCCGGACCCAGGCGTAGTGGCATGGCTACGCGCGCACCGTCAGGACGCGGCAATTAGCACGATCACGATCGGCGAGCTGCTGACCGGGCTGGCGCTGCTGCCCGACGGACGGCGCAAGGATTTCCTCACCATGCACGTCGAAGGCTTGATCACCCGGGCCAGGGAGCGCAGTTACAGCTACGACGAGCAGGCCGCCCGCGCGCTGCCCACGATCATGGCAGCCAGGAAGAGGATCGGCCGCGAGGTCAGCAAGCCGGTCGATGCCATGATTGCCGCAGTTGCCGCGTCCCGCGGCATGGCGGTTGCCACTCGAAACACAAGTGACTTCGCCGGCATGGGCATCGAACTGATCAACCCCTGGGACGTGAACTAGGCGATCGGCGTCGGCCCAGATCCGGCTCGCCTCGCCGCCAACGTGGAAAGGCTCCTTGGCCAGCGCCACCGCGTAGTCCACTCCGTGATGCTCGCCGAGGCTCGGGCGGAGGCGTGGCACGCGAGGACTGACGCCACATGGCCCGCAGTGCCCGCAGATCTCAGGACGCTGGTAAGTGACCTGGCACTATGCGCCGCCGAGGCGGCCGGCTTCGCTCGGGCCTGACAGGAGCGTGCCGAGCGAGACGGCTGGCCCGACTTGTCCGCGCTGCCCTGCTAGATCTCCTGGCGGATCATCGGCGGGGACTTCGAGCGGAGCACAACGGCGGCGCCGCCCCGGACCGTTGACACCAGCGCCACGGTGGCCTTCAGAGCCCGATCGTCGCCGCACGCGCGCTTCGCTGACACATACATCGCTGAGCCGTCCGAGAGCCGGCAGGCGATATCGTCCATGGGCTCATCAGTCTCGAAATCTATCCGAATTGGAAACGGCCCTCCACCGGAGTGGCCTACCGCGGCGACGCCCCGCCCACGGAGCCCATGGACAGCCGGGTTACGACCCAGACGATCGGGCAACCGCCAAGGTACCGAACCGCTGACGGTGAACGCGAAAGTAGCTGGCAGGATAACCCGAGGCACGCCACCGATCCGCCAGCATGATCAGTACCAGCGCCAGAACCCCGGTGTTTGCGAAGACCCCTGCGTCTTTAGCGGCCGATACCACTTGGCTGGCCTGGCCTTCGTGGTCACATACGTCCTACTGGACACGAACCAATGGGACCGCATGCCTGCGCTCCGCCACCGGCTCGCGGCCGCTCTGCTGTACGGGGCGCTGCAGGCGCGCGGCGACACAGTCATCGGTCTCCCGACGGTCGTGCGTGAGGAAGTCGGACTCCACCTCATCGAAAAGCACGACAAGGCCATGCGGGTAGTGGAGAGAAACCTGGGAGAGGCCCGGCAGATCCTCGGCTCAGCCCTGCATGTTGACCGTGCGAGCGACGACGATGTCCGGGAAGCATTGGATGCCCGGCTTGATGAGCTTCGCGATGTGGTTGAGGAGGTCACAGTGCTCGGCGACGACCTCGCCGCAGCCGGACGGATGGTCTTGGCCTACGAGCCACCGAACACGAGGGAAAGTCAGCAATACAGGGATTGCGTCTTGTGGCAGACCGCGCTGCGTCTCGCAGAGGACCACGAAGTCATCATCGTGACAAATGACTCCGGGTTCTACGCAGACAAGGCGTCGAACGAGTTGTCGCCTGACCTCCTCGCGGCAGCGGACGACGTATCCGCCTCACTGACCGCGGTTCGGACGGTAGAGGACTTGCTCGTGCTCTGGGGCAGCCTCTCACCGGCAGTCGAACGACCTGAGCTGATCGACCTGTTCACCGATGCAATGTCCGAGAAGGTCAACGAGGCCCTCGAGACCCAGGAGATTCGATTTACGGTCCGGGGGCCTGAAGACAGGGACACGGACATCGAGGCATTCCTCACCGAGATCCATGACCAGATCATCGAGAGCGGCAAGGTTAGCCTCTACCTCGAAGATCCCGACTATCCCGATGCAGCGGACTCCCCGGCATACGCCGATGTCGAGGGCAGTGCCACGGTCGGTATCAGCGGCCCAGAAGTGCTTGAAGCATCGCTGGATCGGGTCATCGTGCGCGCATTGACGCCACACGGCGAACCGCTGATCAGCAGCATGATCTTCGCCGGGGGCGTCACGGCGTATCTGGGCGGTCGCCCGCCGCAGCCCTACCAGTTTCGCGTTCGGCTCGAAGCCTGACGGGTGATCTGGCCCCAGTGAGTGTTGCGCCATACCGTCCCGGTCATGCCGCTGGTCGAGACTGCGCTTGCCGGGAACTACGGCGAGTTCTGGGACTCCTGTGACGCCTCCTCGGTTGCTGCATGCAGCACGGGCGCAGGGTTACTCCGGGTCCGGGTGCCAGCCCGCCGATTCCAGCGCTGGCCGGACACGAGCCCGAGCGGCAGCCGCAGCACTCGAACCGATTGCGCTGCGGCCACGTCGTTGGCCACGACGACAACTTCCCCGTCGATCAACTCGGCCACCACCATCGCGATGTTCTCCTCGCTCATGCCGCACAGCGGCCTGTGAGCAGCGCCAATGAATTTGCGGCACCCCCGGCGCGTCGCTGCCCGCCGGGACGGCGGGCTATCTCAGGACGCGGATCGCGCAGCGAGGGCCGGGGGCCTGGACGAGGCGTGCATCAGCAGTGAGAAGTTCGCAGCCCAGTTCCTCGGCCAAGGCTACGTAGGCGGCGTCGTAGGCGGTCACGTTCGCCCGCAGCTGGTAGGCGCGTGCCATGAACTGCAGCGTCGGGTAGCGGTCGAAGTCGAGGTCCTGCAGGTCAGTGACGGCATCGGCGAACCGCTGGTCGGTGAGGCTGCCGGTCAGCCATCGCTTGCGCAGCACCACCGTTGTCTCGACGTCGATCAGGTCGGGTGCGGCGACGCCATCTGCAGTGCGGAACTCCTGCCGGGCGCGGTGACCGTCGCCTCCGTCGTCGCCGATGACGTTGGCGAGGATCGAGGCGTCAATGACGATCAAGGCCGTTCCCGGTCCTCGCACAGGTCCTCGGCAGCCTGGGCCAGGCCGACATGGCCGCCATGGCGGCGTTCGATCCGGTCCAGGACTTCATCCACGCTGGGTCGCCGGGCGAGACGGCGAAGCTCAGCGGTCAGGAACTGCTGCAGGGACTGGCCCTGGCGTTCTGCGCGCTGCTGAAGGGCGGCGTGGACGTCGTCGGGAAGGTCGCGGACGAGCAAATTCGGCATGCTTACACTATGCAAGCATCGGCACCGGCGGAGCAAGTCACGGCCGCGTCGCGCCGCAACCCCGGCAGTGCGCCCGGCGAGCAAACGCGCGCTTCTGCCGCGCTGGGCGTTCCCTCCAGCGCCCGGCAGACCTAAGATCGAACCGTGCCGGAAGAGTCGGGAGCGCCGAAGCTCAGCTGGGTGAATGATCTTCCCAACAGTTCAAGCGGCAAGGATTCGCTCCGTCGCGCCCTCGACGCCGATGGTTGGCAGGACTCAGCGGAGACCTCGTACTACGAGGCTTTCGCCGATCCTGACTACGTGTCCCTGGAAACGGCACGTCGCCGGTTCCGCGGCCAATACCTCCGACGCCTCACGCGTCGGGCGCAGCGGCTTCGGCAGCCCGGCTGATTGCCAGATGCCCGCTCATGCCGCCGACGGTGAACGGTGTCGGCACTGGCGATCCCGCCGATGAGCGACTCTCCACGTGACACGATCCGTCTGTGGGTTCGACCGACTTCCGTAAGCCATGGTTTCGGCCAGAACCCGAGCAGGCTCGGGCGCTCGAACGAGAGGCCGCAACAGAGCCATTCGATCGTCTCGCCGAGAAGCGGCACATCACCTTTGGCCGTTGCCGCATCTGCCGCTGTCGGCATCTTCTGCGCTGACGACAGCAGGTTCGCCCTGTCAGGCAACGACACGGATCCGGGACCGTTGGCCAGCTCTGCCTGGCCTCCACGCTAGTGCAGCGTGACTGCGGTCTTTGCCGCGGCCACGGCGGCGTGAATGGCGGACGAGCTGGCCCGGCTGGCTCGACGACATCCTCGGCGAGCACGGCCTCACCGCCCGCCCCCGCCTGGAACAGTTCACCGCGGACGCGCGGCGCCTGCCCTGGGGACTTGTCCCTCGCCCGCGCCGTCCGCGCGGCCCTGTCCGCGATCCGCTTGGTAACCGCTGCTGCAAGGCCGTGACCACACAAATCGGGCTGCACAGCACCTGACACCATCCGGCGAAGCCCGACTGGGCAAAACCATCCAGGAACATGCTCATGAGATATCGTTGGTATCCAAGGTAGGTGTTCAGGATATTCGTCGTAACTTCAAGGGGTGCTGAAATGGCGATGGTGAAGACGCCAGTCGAGATTGACCAGGAGGCTCTGGCCCTGGCCGCCGAGGTCCTGGGGACGAAGACGAAGAAGGACACGGTCAACGCCGCGCTCCGCGAGGTCGGACAGCGCCTGGACCGGCTGCGCGCGCTGGCACGCCTTCGCGAGATGGCCGACAAGGGAGACTTCGATGAGTTCATCGGGAACAAGGCCGCCTACCGCCGATGAGCCCCGCCCTGTACCTGGTCGACACCTCCGGGCTGCTCCGCCTCCTTCAGGCCAAGACAGGGGAGGCTTGGGACGAGCAGCTAGCCGCAGGCGTCATCGCGACCTGCCCAGTAGTAGAGCTCGAGTTCCTGTACTCTGCACGCTCCCTGGCCGACCGGCTGGAGAAGCAGCGCCTGTTCCAGCGGCTGTTCACCTGGGTACCGATGCCAGCTGACGCCTACGAGCGTGCCAGCGAGATCCAGCAGCGACTCACCGAGACAGGCCAGCACCGCTCCGCCGGACCGGTGGACCTCCTCATCAGCGTAACCGCTGAACGGCACCGCCTCACGGTCCTCACCGATGACCGCGACTTCCTCGCCGTGGCCACGGTCACCGGGCAGCCGGTTCGCCTGGTCACCGGCACGAGCTGATCACGCCGTTCACGCCGCATCGATGGGTGGGGCCGGCCGTGGTCGGCTTGACGCTTTCAATCGACACAGAGGGTAGCCAGAAGAGCACGGCCCCGTCTCCCGCGCGCCTTCGACCGCGGCCGCTATGCGGCGACCAGGACGCTCGGTCCACAGCGCCGACCGCGCCGTACGTCTGGACGCCGGCCGCTGCTGGCTGGCGGGGACGGCGCCCAGGGCACTGCCCCGTTTCTGATTACGAGCGGCTGGGGCGGACTATGCGGCGGTCTACGCCGGACTTGTGCAGGACGACGATCAGCGCGATGAGCAGCAGGGCGATGACCGCCGGGGTTATCGCCCCGGCCCAGTCGAAGCCGGGAACCGTAGCGCGCTGAACCGGGATGTTCGAGACATGGATGCCCTGGCTAGCCAGAACTTGCTTGGCGAACTCCCGTTGCGCGGCGGTGGGGACGTGGGCGGGGGCCGGCGTGCTCAGGCCGTTCGCCAGGGCGAGGAAGCCAAGGGAAACGGCCGCGGCGCCCGAGGCGCCCATGACACTGCGCATGGCGAGGACGCCGACGGCGCCTCGTTTCACCAGATCCGCGGCAGCGCGGTCGGCGGGCAGGTCAGTGAGCAGGTCAGTCAGTTCCTTGCCGGTGGCGGCGTGCAGGGCCCTAGTGGACCGCTCGTCGAATTCCTCGTGGCGCAGCCGACCGGCCTGGTAGGCCGCGGTCAACTCGGACACGGCCCGGTCGCGGTCGGCGTCGGATACCCGCATGTCGCCGGGTGGGTAGGGGTTGGTCGTCGTTTCGTTCATGGTGCGTCGTCCTTTCGCAGACGCCTGGCCTTGACGCCTGGCCGACCTGCGCGACTGGTCGGGGGGCAGTGCAGCACAACCTACCGTTCGGGATGATTGGTTTGGTTGGTGTCTTGCGGTGCGGTTTCGGGGATCAGCGCGGCGCACACGAACTCGATGGTGGTGCGGCGGGCGGTCTGGTCATCGAAGAGCTTGCCGTCGTACGCGTGACGGCGGTGCCAGGCGGACCAGGCCGCCATCTCACCGACCAGGTGCGCCGCCATGTGGGCGTCGGGCGTCGGGCGCAACTGCCCACTGGCTGCCCGCCGCCGCAGGTACTCGGCCAGGTCGGTGTATATGTCCGCGCGGCCTTCGCCGAACCACACCGTTTCCAGCTCCGGTATTTCCGGCGCACAGCGCTCGACGACCGAGAGCAACGGCCAGGCTCGCTCGAGCGTGTCGTATATCTCCGCGACGATCCCGCGCAGTTCCCCTGCGACGTCGGCGGGCTCGTCGCCGACCAGCGCCAAATGCAGGCGGGACATCGGGCCTCCGTCCAGGGCCTGGGCGAACAGCGCGACGGTCGCCCCCGGCTCCGGCGTGCGCAGCGGCAACTCCGGGCTGTCGGGCAGCAAGCGCAGGCAGTACAGGAAGACGAGGTGGAAGAGCGCTTCCTTGGACTCGACGTAGGTGAACAGCGAGCCAGTCGACATGCCCGCCTTGGCGGCAACCTCCGCCGTGCGGGTGCCGCGGTAGCCAAGCCGACCGAACACCTCGATGGCGGCGGCCGCTATGGCTGCTAGGCGCTCGCGGGGCGGAAGCCTCGACATATCTTGATTGTGAACTGAGCGAGTCAGTCAGTCAATAGAGTTTAAGCGCGGACTTCGCGCGTGCTTGATCGTGCTTTGACAGCCCGATCCCCAGCACCTTCCAGGCCTCTCTCCGAGTACGACCTGATGGCCGCGGCCTTCAACCCGAAGGAGCCGACGAAGGGTCGGCCCCGGCTGCGCCCCCCGCGTAGCAATGCGAACCAGGACACCGTCACGAGCTTGAAGGAGGGCGCACACCGGCTCGCGATGGGCGTCATGATGGCCATCCGCAACCCTGCCACGCACGAGACCGGCAACGGCAACCCGATCACCTGCGCCGAGCAGCTCGCCACCCTGAGCATGGTGGCCAGGTGGGTCGGGAGCTGGATCGTTGACAGGTACATCCCGCCAGTCAGCATCGATTCAAGCCCCGTTCTGGCGGCCTACCAAAAGCAGCTCGCCCAGCAGCAGCGACTCCCAGATCAGGTACCGGGGCAGCACCGAGCTGCGGTGCCGCAACCGGCACAAGCCGGCAACCAGACCGCAGACTGACGGTCCAGCCGGGACTACCTCCTGACCGCAGGCCGTGAGCTACTTACCATGTAGACCGCTCCAGTCGCCCGCTTCGGACTGTTCGAGCAGGTGCTCTCGTGGCGGGATGTGCGGTAATTGAGTCGGTGCGTACCTGACCCCGCATCTACTCTGGAACACGGCTGGCCGAACTGGCCGTAAGGGGCAGAGTCCGGTCGCCCAGCGCGGGTTCGCGAGACATCTGGAAGTACACCCGGCCTGACCGCCAGCGCCATGCACAGGCCGGGCGCTCGCGGAGACCATGCAGTTGCCCGACACCGCCGTTACCGGAGACCCGGACACACGCGACGACACGAGCGCGTAACCGCCTAATTGCCGGATTCTGGACCTTTACTCATGTGCCATCGAGCCGCTCATAACGGCGGTGTTCTAGGCAGGTCGACACTGAGCGGGGCTGAACTCCTGGGTCGCTCGTTGAAGAGTGGTGCAGGGTCGGCAGCCGACGCGATTCATAGTGCGATAGTCGCACTATGAGCCGGGAGGCTGTTGTTAGTCAGGCTGACCTCGGTCGATGCATCGGGGATGCGCGGACGGAAGCCGGCATGACCCAGGCTGATCTGGCCGTCGGCATCGGCTTGGAGCGCACTGCGCTGGTCAGGATCGAGTCGGGAGAGCGGAAGGTTTCCGCGAGGGAACTGGTCGCAATCGCCGGAGTCCTGGACAGGCCAGTCGACTGGTTCTTCACTGAGCCCCCGATCGCGGTTGTCAGCCGACGCCGTGATCCGACGGTAGGCGGGTTTTCCCGCATCCTTGATCGCGCCCTCGAAATGACTGCGCGAGACGTGGCCTTCCTTGAAGGTCGCGGCCTACTGCCCGCTGCGGAACGTCCGGCACGTAATGCACCGAAGAGCTTTCAGGATGCCGAGGATCTTGCCCGCGGCGTGCGCATGGAAGCAGGACGGCTGGACGGCCCGCTGTTGGATCTTCAGTCGGTTACGGAGAGCCTCGGACTACTGGCTTTCTCCCTCGCGCTTGGTGCCGACGCTGGTGACGCCGCATACGTTGAGGTAGGGAACCTTGGCGTAGCGGTCATTAACGGAACGACCGATCCAGGACGGCGAAGGTTCAGTCTCGCTCACGAACTCGGTCACCATCTCACTGGTGACGCCTACGAACCGTCACCTAGGCTAGGCGCTTCAGATACCGAGCGGATGTTCAACGCGTTTGCCGCGTACCTCCTCATGCCGCGGTCCTCCGTGCTGAGCATCTGGGATGAATTCTCGGCCCAGTCGCGACGGCTGGCGGCCATCGCGGTTGCCGTACGGTGCAGCGTGAGCTGGACTGCCGCGTGCAACCAGCTCAGGAACCTGGACCTCATCGACTCGCGGGAGCGTGAACGTTTCCTCGAGAACGACCTGCGGCGAGGGGAGCTATTCGAGTTCGGCGAGCGCTTCGCTGTCGAGCTTGATCCGCCGAGCGTCCCCCCGGCTTATGCGCGTGCGGTAGTGAGTGCATACCGGAGGGGGCAGCTTACGGCAGCCAGGACTGCGGAACTCCTCCACCACTCGGTTGACGAAACCGACCTTCCCGAGCCGGATGCCATGTCGCTGGACGAACTTCGCGGTGAGTTCGAAACAGGCACGTGACTAGTCTGGTTTTCGACACGACAGCGCTGAGTCATTTCGCTCGCGCCGGGCGCATCGACGCGCTGCAGACAGCCGTTGCCGGCGATGAGCCCGTTCTATTGGCGGAAGTGGCGACAGAACTAGTCCGTGGCATTCCCGGAACCCCGTCGCTCGGGAATTCGGCGGGGGATTGGCTCAAGCAGGTCGAGCTCGAGGACCTGCCTGAGCTTGCAGCGTTCGCCAGGTACAAGGGGGAACTTGGCGGCGGGCCTGATAGAAACAATGGCGAAGCGGCTGTGCTGGCCTGGGTAAAAGTCAAGGGCGGGATAGCGATCATTGACGAGGTTGTGGCCCGCGCGATCGGAGATCGCGAAGGATTGCAAGTCCACGGATCACTCTGGCTACTGATTCGGAGTTTCAAGACCCGCCGACAACAAGGGCAAGGGCAGCAGTAATACAGGGCTGACCAGGACAAACGGCATGCAGCAAAGTCGTAGACGCGGTGAACGCCAAACCTGCGGGAGAACGGAACTGCTCGGGGATGCGCGCCCGACGGGATCCGCTGCCGACCCTGCGGCGCTCTGTACGATCGCTGCCATGGCCTACGACGAGGAGCTGGCCGGGCGTATCCGGCAGCTCATCGGCAGCGATCCCGAGCTGACCGAGAAGAAGATGTTCGGCGGGCTCGCCTTCCTGATCCGCGGCAACATGGCCATCGCCGCCAGCAGCGAGGGCGGCGCCATGGTCCGCGTCGACCCCGCGCAGTCACACTCCCTCCTGGCCACGACGAAGGCCACGCCCGTGAACATGCGCGGCCGGGACATGCCCGGCTGGCTGCGCGTCAGTTCCGACGATCTGCCCACCGACGACCAGCTAGCCTCCTGGGTCGAGATCGGCACCGGATACGCGCGCTCGCTGCCGCCCAAGTAGAAGCCCGCCGGAGCAGCTCCCTACAGCCGTCCGGCCACCTTGCTCATCTTGATGCTTCGGTATGCAGCATTATGCAGTCACCAGCGCACGCCCAGACTGGCCGTCATTTACGAACTCGATCACTATGTCCGGCTCGCAGTTCGAGGTCGGGATCCGCACCGCCGCCGACTGGGAGCACGCCATCGTCACGGGCTTGGCTGCTTTGGCGCAAGCTCAGGGACGACAACGGCGGCATTTGACGCGGTCATGCGCTCGCTAACGGTCACAACACAGGGGTGATTCAGCCGAGCCCGCAGACCTGGCGATAACGCGGCCGCGCCGGAACCAGAGCTAGCGCCTGCGCCGCAGGCGGTCGGCAGGCGGCGATGACTCTTCTTCCAGTGCGGCGACATTCTCCGCCAGTCATCATCGGGCCGCGCCGAGCCTAGCCGAGGTGCCTGCGCGCCTCGGATGCGAATCTCGCCACGCCCGATGCTGCTAGCCGGCCGAGGAGATTTTCGACCGACATTGCCGGCGACTTGTAGCTTGCGGCCTGTGCCCGGAGAGCAGCCAGGGTCGCGCCCGGGTACAGGTCGAGCTGGTCGAGCAGGAAGTCGTCTGGGTTTACGACCGCGATGTCATAAGGAGCTGTCGATGCCGCAGGGAAGTCAGAGACGTTGAACGAAACCAGCACCTCCGCGCCACCACGCACGGCCGCAGCGAGCACGTGCCGGTCCTTCGGGTCGCAGGTCATCGATTCGGCGAGGGACTCGTACCCGCGGACCTCCGCGTCGGGGAACGACTCCCGCATCTCGCTGATCCGGTGAGCCGCTGCCTCGTCTGACACGCCAGCCTTCTCCGTAAGGTTCCTGCACAGCTCATCCAGCACGCCAACCGACCACAAAGGCCGGTACACCCCACCTTCGGCCAGCCGGAGCAGCGTGTCACATAGGTACCCGCCGTAGATCGCGCATGTGTCGAGAAACGCAGGGAAGGCTGCCATTTCGCGGGCGGCTACCTTGTGCGCGGCGGCCGACCCGCCGTGGCCTCGTAAAGCCCGGCAGCCTGGCCCTCTCGTGCCATGCGGTTCAGGGACTCTCGCCTCTGCTGGCGGAGCTGGTCCTGGTATGCCAGGACGGACGAAAGCAGGATGCGGCGATGGCGCCCGCGCTGCTCGAAGGGGAGGTCGCCCTCCTTCATAAGCCTGACCAGGGTCGGCCGTGATATCCCCAGCACGTCGGCCGCCTCCTGCGTAGTCAGCATCGCCTGCAGCGGCATCACGGTCACGCCTTGCCCGTGTGCCATAGCCGTGGCCACCTGCACGAGGGCTTCGAACACGGGTGCGGGCACTTCAAGCCGCGTGCCGTCAGCCGCGACGAGTGCCGGCTCAGGCCGGGCTACCATTACCCCGCGCTGCTCAAGCTCGGCGACGAAGTCAACGACCTCAGCGAGCTGGGCGCCTTCAACAAGGTAAGTAGTGGCCTCTGCGCTGGCAGTTTGCCTGGTCATGGTCACTCCCTCCAACGGCTAAACGATACACCTAATCGAAAAAACTGAAAACTAAACTTGCCGCATTCCAGCAGTGACTCACAAGCTGCGGCTTCCGATCGCCGACCGTCGGCCGGCTCGCGGAGGCATCGACCAAGATCGACCCGCGCTGCGCAGCCAGCACAGGTATCCCTCGCGCCTGGGTCGATCACGCGAGCCTGATAAGCCCTGCAGACGACGCACGGTTTCGTGTCCCGTCGGGGAGCGAAATGGGAGCGGACAGTTACCGGCAGCTGTCGTCAGACGCGATCTCTCGCGATTCTCAGAGCTAGCTCACCAAGAGCCCTTGCAGTTTTATCGCGGTAGGGACCGCCCTTGCAGGCGGCCCCCCGCACAGATCCCAGCACGCCGAGCCGGGTCAGGTCAGCGTCACTGACATCATCGAACAGCCGATGGACCTTGGCCTGGGCTGCGGCCTCCAGGGTCGGCTGCATCTGCTGGAGCGCCTCCTCGTCGCGGACCTCCAGCACGCCGAGCGCCTGGTTGACGCTGAAACGGCGACTGCTCGCATAGGCGATCGCCTTGTCATGCGGCAACACCGTGATCAGGCAGTAGGTGTCGCCAGACTCAGGGGCCAGCACAACGCCGCGTCAGTAGGCATCCACCCGGATCGTCCGGATCCGGTCGTCCCGGCTGGTGTGCAGCTTCTCCAGGTGCGCACCCGCGTACGTGTGCTCCCGGGACTTGGTGATGGCCGACGTCACCGCGGCCTGAACGCTCTTCTCCAGTTTGGAGAACTCCGCGAGGAGGTGGCTGGCTATAGCAAGCCGCAGCATCTGCACCTCTTCCACTCGCACGCACAGCATCCAGACGATAGCGACCTAACGGGCATGCTAGACCCCGCCGACGGCGGGCATGTTGGTCCACCGGAGGCGCTGTTTAGACGGATGACGCCTGATTTGCTCGGATGGATGACATAGCTCAGAACTAGTGGCCGGCGCCAAGCGCTCCCCGTTCCCAGATGGCCGCGTCAAGCTCCCGCGGCGACCGGCCGAGAGCCCGTGCTGCGGCCGTCACGGTCCGTACAAGCTCCGCATCGGTCAGCGAATGGCCGATGGCGTCCTCCGCAAACCTGCGGACATGAACGTCGGGCTTGACTGTATCCACGCCAAGCCGCATGGCCAGCCAGTTGTAGGCAGCGGGCCCGAGGTATGGCACACGGCCGGCGAAGTCCTTCTTGTAGTCGCTCCTGTGCGCCCAGAGCCGGAGCTGCTCCTGCGTCCGGAGGTTCTCCGTGGCCAGGAAGGTCGCGAGCCCGCGGAGCCAGCCGGCACGGGTCCAGTGGTCGTTACCCCACAGATACCTGGCGACCTGCCGGTTGCCTTCCCGGTCATCAGCATGTCGGCCCAGCAGCGCCTCAAGATCGTCCAGCGTGCGGACCTCGTGCCAGCGGTGCTCTCGGTAGTACCGGATGGACCGTTCGACGGCAGCGTTACGCATCATCAGGTCCAGCACCGTGAGCAGCACGTTAGTGATGTAGTCGTGCTCCTCGTAGCCCCACCGCCGGACCGGCAGCGACCTGCACGCCTCAACGAGAAGACCCACGTCTGCCTCCGCACCAGCGGCCGCCGCAGCCATTGGCGCCCAAGGTCGTGGAGCTAGTCCGCCGGTCGCCGGGGCCAGTGCGAGGAAGCAGTTGCCTCCTCCATCTCTGCCGCCCAGACGCGATGCGCTTGGCCCTGCAACGGCGAACCCGGCGGCCCTGCTGCCCGGCGCGAGCGGCCGGCACGTCCCGCAGGACCGGATGGCAGAACCAACCCGCTCGGTCACCCAGTTGCTGAGGTCATCCAGCGAGTCAGAGCAAACCTTTATGTAAGAGCCGATAAAGCCCTGTCCGCGTGGCGGCGCACCGTTCACCCAGTGGCAGCTCGCACGGTGCAACCTCGCGTCAATGGGGTTCAGAGAGCGCTGGATGTTGATCACGTAGCCGTCGGAATGCGCGGCCGTCCAGTTCAGATAGCCGTCGTTATTATTCGGCAGCTCTACCACAGATGCCGCGTTCCTGGGCGAGTCGACGCCCACGCTCCGGGGGGACCTTACTGCGGCCAGGGTATGCGAAGGCGCCAAAAGACGGAAGTCGACTTGGCCATCACGGGTGCCTTTTCATGCCACGAACCACTGTGTATCTCCCTGAGCGGCAGGTGCCTTCCGACGACCTGAGTAACGACGACAACATCAGCACCATTAATTTCCTGATGGGGCTGGCCGGCGAGCGGATCCGCGTTCAGGTGCGCAGAGGGCTACCTGATAGGCCAGGCTTTCGGCCAGCCAGTAGGAAGACCGTACAGGCGTTCGTCGGCGCGCTGCATGGGAAGAACGTCAACCGCATCTTCATTACGACCAGCCACTTCACGCCAGCTGCCGCCGAGTATGCCGACGCCATCGGCTCTCGCGTGATACTGATCAACGGAGCCCGGCTAGCCGACCTGATGATCAAATACGGTATCGGCGTCCAAACGAAGAGCACGTACACGATCGTCGAGCTTGATGAGAATTATTTTGAATAGCGCAGTAGAACCGCAGCAGACGCACTATGCCGCCCGGCGGGCGAGTCGAGCTGCGCCACAAAGAGTCAGATTCTCACCCGCTCAGCACAGGCGGACTCTCCTATCGACCTGAACGCCATTGATGGGGTTACCAGACGTGTTGGGAGTGTTGTAGAAGACGTCGCTCGTCGCGTAGTAGTGGCCATTCCACGGCGGAGAGGCTAGT
>DAHVAR010000044.1 GCA_027314515.1 Actinomycetota bacterium | reverse complement strand
CGCTGGCAATTCCCGTCCGGATCGCGTTTTCTACCTCGGCTTGGACATGAACTCGCCCCAGCGGTTCACTGCCTCCTCAAGGCTCAGGGCAGCGACATCCTGTGGTGCCATGCCCACGGTGTGGATCAACCGCTGCGCGAGCCAATCCGGTACAGGCTCGCGAGTCGGCGCGGCGGGCACGGTGACGCCGCCGCTCAGCTTGCCGAGGCGCTCGATGACGTCAGCGAGCTTGCGGACCTCGGGCCGCTGCCCCGACGCGGCCTGAACGCGCGCGGTCGCCTGCGCGTAGACCTCGGCATCGGCGCGAGCGCCGACGGCCCACACTTCGCAGATCTCGATCTGCTTCTCGTCAACCACCCGGTACACGATCCGCCACGTGTTGCGCCCGACGACGAGCTTGCGGAATCCGGTGAGCTCACCGCCGAGCGGATAGCCGGCATCCGGCGAGTCGAGCAGGATCAGCACCTTCTTGAGCACCTTCGGCACCGCGTCCGGCCCGATCCGGCGCAGGTCGTCGATGGCCGCGTCGGTGAACGTGACCTCGGTCATCGATTAGTCGTCTTCTGGAAGCGCGGCGAGCGACTCCCGTGTGTGCCCGAATGCCGTCAGCACGTCGTCAAGCGAGGTGCGCCTGCCTGTATCCGTCGCGGCCCGCGCCAGCACGAGCGCCAGGTCGCGCAGATCAGACTCGGCCGATTCAAGCAGTGCGAGCCTGCCGATGCCGACTACTGCGGCCACAGGGTGATTGCGGCGGGTCACCACGAGGTCGGCGCCTCGCTCCGCTTCCGCGATGAGCCCGGCCACGCCCCGCTGAGCGGCCTCTGTGACACTCAGTTCGCGCACATCCCGCATGATCGTCATGCAATAACTATACAGATACCTGCACAGATTGGCTAGCATCGCCGTGAACATCGACCTCATCGTGCCGTTCAGCCGCGCTGGCCGCGCTGCGGCCAGACCAAGCGTTCACGCGACTGCACTCAGGAGGCGTCCCCCCTTGCCTGTGTGGGTCCGTCAGTTCAACGCTTGTGGTTGTCCCTGTCCCGCGCCGATAGCTGCCAGTTTCGTGCCGGCGTAGCTGCCGGAGTCAAGACTGGCCGAAGGCCACGCCCGATAGGGCGCGTGGTCTTGACGCTGGCAGTGGCCGGCCGATGATGGGCACCGGCACGGGTCGGGTCCTCGGGTCAGGTCACGGGTCCTCCGCTGAAGGTCGCGATCGGCTGATGCGGGTGTGGCGGGCGCCCGGCCTTACCTCGGTCCGCGAGACGGCTGTGGTCTCGGCGACATGATGATCGATGGGGTGGTCCCGCTGGGGTGTGGCCGCGCCGGTCTCTCGAGGACCTCCGGGCCCGGCGCGTGCGCCGGGACGGCGAGCAGGGGCCCTGCAGGGCGCCGGCCACGGGGGGATGGCCACGGTGCATCGGTTGCGTGCGGGCCGCCGCTTCCACCCGCATGCGCCTCACCGTCCGGTCGCCGGGACGGGAGCGTAGGCCCGGTCGCCGAGGCGGCGCAGGATGTGGTGGGAGCAGCGGGTCAGCTTGCGGGCGACCGACAGCGCCGCCCGGTTGGCGTCGATCCGGGCAGCGACGTCGGCGTAGTACTGGTGGTCGGGTGAGCTGAGCCGCGAGCCCTGGTGGCCGGCTTCGAACAGCGCCCAGCGCAGCATCGGCGGGCCCTGGTGGGACAGGTGCCCGGGAGTGCGCTTGGCGTCGGAGGAGTAGACGGTGACATCCAGGCCGGTGTGCCGGACAGCCTGGGCGGAGGAGGGGAACCGGCGGGTATCACCCAGGAACGCCCACACGATCGCCGACACCAGCGGGCCGACCCTGTACAGCTCGGCGGCCAGGGTCTTGCAGCCGATCTGGCGGCGGGCGAACGCGGTGATCTGCGCGCACACCGGCGAGCAGCGCCACCTGCACGGCCTGCGCGCCGGCGGCCGACAGGCCCATCTGCGCGCGCAGGTCCCGGTACAGCTGCAGCAGGGCCCGCAGCTCGAGCACCTGGGCCGGCGGGATCCACGAGGCGGGCACCCGGCCCTCAGCGACCAGCATCCGAAGATGCCGGGCGTCGGTCTTGTCGGTCTTCGCGCGACTCTTCGAGCCGCGCAGGCTTGCGGTGTCGGCCGGCTCTGCCAGCACCGCCGTGATCCCAGCCCGCTGCAACTCCTCCACTACGAACTGCCACCCCGTGCAGCCCTCCACCGCCAGCGTCACATCACCCTGGCCGGCTAACCGCTCCTCCAGCCACTCCCGCAGCACCGCCCGGCAGGCCGGCTCGATCCGGCCCCGCCGGACCTGCCCGGTCACGGTGTCCAGATAGTCGAAGGTGACCTGTCGACGGTGAATGTCAAACCCTCCTACGATGGCCACTACAGGGACTTCCTCACGCTCCTGAAAGGTTCTGACGCAAGGCCCCCGCGCCTCCGGAGCTTCCGACCGTGGCGTGGATCAACCGACCCGAGGAGGCAACCACGACGGCACAGTGATTACCCGAGCTTTCTGTCTCTCAAAGGTTGACGGGCGCCGTCGTGCTGATCCGGGAGCCGTCAGCCATGCCCGATAACCTGGGCGGGCGGTGAGCGAACTGCACCGCGGCTCGCGCTGACTAGTCCGCGTCATCAGGGATCAGACCGAGTTCAACGACGATCTCCTCGCTCGCGCCGCTGCAGGTCAGCCTCAGCGCGGTAGCCAGCGGATCGATGCGCGGCCGGAACCTGAGGGCGAGTTCTTCACGTCCCCGGTAGCCGGTGCTGCCGTCGAAGGTGCTCAGGTAGATGCCGCCGCGGTCGTCTTCGGCCTGAACCGACACCGGATTCCGCTTGCGGTGGCCGTCCTCGCTGTAGTTCCACCACCCGGGTATCGCACGCAGATACAGCCGCCAGCCGTCGGGCCTGCCGACGAGGGTGTCCACCTGCAGGACTACGCCGTCGATCGGCGGAAGGGCTGCGCCGATGTCCAGGTGACGGCGGGGACTGTCGGGCCGCTGCACCTCATCCGGTGCGCCCGGCCCGAGGGCATGCTCCGGCAGCTCGCGCTCGGCCGGGCTCGTTGTCACCGGAGCTAGCTGCCCGACTCGCACCACCGGGCGGGCCGAGCGCAGCAGTCGGGTCGCTGCCCCTTGCTGGCTCTGCACCTGCAGCCACCTGACATCCTTCGCCGGGGCGGGATCGATTCCCAGGCGCACGGACAACGGCTGGACGGCTTCGCTCGATGACCCGTGCTTGCCCGACATTCCTTCCGGATAGAGGGCATACCGCGCTCCCTGGTCGTCGCTGACTGTGACGTCAGCTGGCGAGGCCAGGGAGCGCAGAGTCGCGATAGCGCTATCAGCGCGCCTCCGGCGTTCCCGGCGGGTTGCTCTCGCGCGCCAGGGCATCAAGCGAGCGAACGGCAGTCCGGGCGCCGGCCGGCGTGGCCCGGAGGCCTGCTTGCCGTCCCCGGCCGGTAGCAGGGAGCCATCCAGCACGGCGTGGCCGGATCCCGCGATCACTACCTCCGGCATCAGCATGCCCGCGGACGTGTCGATCGCTATTCCCCCGCCGAAGGACCATCGATCTGCTGTCGCAGCCAGCGGATTCCCCCTATCGCCGGCCCGCGACGCTGAGCCAGCAGACTCCAGCAAGCGCCGGCGGCGTCGTACCTCGGCGCTGAGCGCAAGCCAGCTCGGACAGCGGTATTCGCGGGCGATTGCCAGTTGGGCCGCCGACAGCGTGGTGCGCTCGGAGACCGCGCGAAGCCTGGTGAGAGCGCGCGGCTCACCATCGGAGGCTGCGCGGAGCAGCTCGCGTGCCTGGCGGCGAAGCTGATCGATGTCGGGTCGGTCGGGAAGCTCGGGCATGACGTCTCCTCGCTGCCCGGGCTCGCGTGCGGGCGCGATGTGAAGACAAATCCTGCCGGAAAGCACGACCATGAAGCTCAGGAGGTGGACTCAGGTCCTTCCCGCGAACCCGGCGGCGCCCTCCCGCGCCGGTGCCATGAGTCTACACAGCTGGCGTCCGCAAATCCGTGCTCCCCACCACGGTCGCGGACGACGTCGTCAGCGTTCATGCGACGATCGCCGCCACCGCCGCCGCGACGAACCGGATCCTGCTGACCACCGACGCCAGCGCGGCATTCGGCCAACTGGCAGGCGTGCACGCAGAGGTGCTGCCCATCGCCTGACCGGCCGCTGCGGCTAGCCCTGGCCGGGCCAACCGGTCTCCAGTCGCGCTGTTTCGCGGGTTGACCCGGCACCCGGCAGCCAGGCTTCGCTGGCTGCCCGGCTGGCAGCGGCGCGGGCGGCGCTGGCGCCGTCGACGATCGCCTTCAGCCTGGCCGCGTGCGCACCCTGCCAGTACACCCGGCCGCACGCCTGACACCGCGCGAAGACCTGGTAAGTCCGCCGCGTGCCGGGCTCAAGCAGCTGATCGATGAGCGGTTTGGCCACCGGCTGGAGCTGCCCGTTGCAGACCGTGCAGCGCGTCCACGGCGCGAGCGGGGGGACGAACCGGTCCAGTACGTCGCGTAGCTGATCGTCCGGGCGCGCGCCGCGCACATACGCGCCGGCCCACAACCTCCGGCGGCAGAGCAGGCCGCGGTCTTGGGTCAGCAGCACCCGTCGCTCGGCGTTGGCCTGGCTGACCAGGTCGTCATCATCTGCGTCGTTGGCGTAGGCGGCATCCAGCCCGAGCAGGCGCAGCCGCCGCGCCAGAGCACCGAGGTGGACATCGAGGAGGAAGCGCGCGGACGCCAGCGGCTGCGGACGCGGCGCGGCGTGCACCTGCACGACATCTCCGCCGCGCGGCCGGTAACGGGGCGTTTCCTCGTGCCCGTTCACCGTCAGGCCGCCGACTTCGGTGCGGGGCACCCCGAGTGACTCCACTACATGGCCGAGCGACGAGACCCCGTCGCATGCCACCGCGATCCGGTCACCGCGCCGGCCCGGCCGGAGGAACATCCGCAATTCAGCCGCGACGGTCACGACTGCCTCCGTTGTTCCCATCCCGGTACTATTCCCGGCCGGGCCGGTCGGCCACCGTCCGGCCGTTGCCCGGCCGGCGCAGACTTCTGCTCGCTCGACGAGGCCTGCGCGTACCTCGTGCCTGCTGCGGCACACTGGCGTGATGGACGCAGATCTGGTCGTCATCGGCGCCGGCGCCCTCGGCCTGAGCACCGCGCTGCACGCGGCGCTGCTCGGGCGGCGGCCCGTCGTGGTCGAGCGGTATGCCGCCGGATCGCAGGCCTCCGGGCGCGCCGCCGGGTTGTTCAAGTCGGTTCAGGCTGACGAGCTCCGCACCCGGATCGCCCGGCGCAGCATCGAGCTGGCGCTGACGTTCCCCGACTGGGCCGGCGCCGAGCTCGCGGTCACCCGTTCCGGCAGTTTCCTGGTCGCGCGCACCGATGAGCACCGGGCGTACCTGCGGACCGAGGCCAGCCAGTCCGCGGGCTGGGGCGTCGATGTCCGCGTCGGGCAGCCCGGCGAGTTGGCCCGGCGGCTGTCGTACTTCCGCGGGACGGGCCGGGAGCACGCGCTGTGGTGCCCGGAAGACATTTACATCGAGGAGCCGTCCAGCCTGATCCGCGCCTGCCTCACGGCTGGCCGGCTGCAGGGCATCGAGCTGCTGGAGTCCGAGGCGGTCACCGGAGTGATCGTCGCTGGCAGCCGGGTGACGGGCGTCGAGACGACGAAGCGGTCGATCAGCGCTCCGGTTGTTGTCGACGCGGCGGGCGCCTGGACCCGCCAGGTGGCCAGGCTAGCCGGGGGAGAGGTAGCCGTTGCCCCGGTCCGGCATCAGCTGCTGATCACCGAGCCCGCCGGTGCCGTCGACCCGGCCGATCCGATCACGAGGGTTGTCGATGCCGCCGTGTACCTGCGGCCGGCCCGGGGCGGTCTGATGGCGGGCGGCTTCGAAGCCGCGCCGCTGCCGGTCGACCCCCGAGCGGAAGCTCGCTCATTCAGCACCGACGACGTGCCGCTCGATATCGGCGTCCTGCGGGCGATGACACGGCAGATCGCGGCGGAAGTCCCGGCGGCAAGTGGCCCCGTGGCCGAGCATCGCGGCGGGCTGTTCACGATGACGCCAGACGGCCGGTTCGTGGCCGGCCCGGTGCCGGACCTGCCCGGACTGTGGGTGGCCAGCGGCTGCAACGGGTCCGGCTTCTCCTCCTCACTGGCCATTGGCGAGGCGCTGGCCGGATGGATCTGCGGCCATGCCGGGCGCATCGACATCAGCGCGCTGTCGCCGGCCAGGTTCGGTCAGGTCACCGACGAGGCACTGGTCACGGCAGGTGTATGGCAGTACAGCCACTACTACGATCCGGCCGGCCTGTAGGTGGCCCAACCATGGCGGCCTTTCCGGCGTCACAGAACTGCGACTAACTGTCCGGACTTGCGGGACAATAGCGAATGCGACTAACTCGCGAAGGCGGCCGCGGTCTGCCGGTGCCAGCGCCGCGGAAAGGACCACTATGCGGCACAGGGATGCCAGGCTCCGGCTGCTGCCGGCGGCGGGTGCCGCGCTCGCCCTGCTGGCGGCCGGCTGCGCAACAGGCGGGCACAGCAGCGGGCACACTTCGGGTGCCGGCCGTAACCGGGCGCACAGCGCTGGCAGTGGAACCGAGCTGACGATAATGCCGGCTAACGGTTCGCAGGATGCCGACCCGTCAGCCGGCATCACCGTCACCGCGGCCCGAGGGACGCTGCGGAGTGTAACCGTGCGCTCCGCTCGCGGCGTGGTGCCAGGGGGCCTCAGGGATGGCGGCAAGGTGTGGCACAGCCGGTGGGCGCTGGGTGTCTCGCAGGCCTACACGGTGACCGCCACAGCGTCCGGCGCGTCTGGCAGCGGCACCGTGACCGCGGCGAGCCGGTTCCGAACGCTGACGCCGGGCAGTACTTTCCGTACCGAGATCTTCGAGGGGTACAAGCAGCAGTACGGCGTCGGCATGCCGATCATCCTGACCTTCAGCCGGCCGATTACCGACAAGGCCGCAGTCGAGCGGTCCCTGCAGGTCACAACCTCGACGCCGGTTGTCGGCGCGTGGCACTGGGACGGCAGCGAGAATGTGGACTTCCGGCCCAGGGATTACTGGCCGGCCGGCACCACGGTCAGTTTCACCGGGCACCTGAACGGAGTGCAGGGGGCACCGGGCGTATACGGCACCTATACGCTAACCCAGACGTTCGACATCGGCCCCTCGCTGGTGGCGATCGGGAACACCAGGACGCACCGCACGCAGATCTATTACAACGGCAAGCTGCGCTACAACTGGCCGATCAGCGCTGGCAGGCCAGGCGACGCGACGCCGGACGGCAGCTACCTCACGATCGAGAAGGAAAACCCGGTCCGGATGATCGGCCCTGGCTACAACCTGCTGGTCCCGTGGTCGGTGCGGTTCACGTTCAGCGGCGACTACTACCACGACGCCTACTGGTCGGTGAGCCAGCAGGGCTACGAGAACGTGAGTCATGGCTGTGTCAACCTGTCGCCTGCGGATGCCAAGACGTACTACAAGCTCGCGGTGCCTGGCGACCCGATCACTATCGTCGGCAGCCCCAAGGCTGGCACCTGGAACGACGGCTGGACCGAGTGGTTCCTCAGCTGGCGGCAGTACCTGCGCGGCAGCGCGCTGGACGAGGCGGTGCTGGCAGGGCCCGGCGGTAGCACGTTCGTCAGCCCGGCGTCGGTTCCTGCTTCGACCGCCAGCGCGCCACTGCAGACGGCTCCGGCCGGCAACTCGGCCGCGGACTGAGGCTGACGGCTAGCCTGCGAGCAGTCTGCGGATCCGGTCCTGGCCCGCAGCGAGCAGCAGCGTCGGCAGCCGCGGCCCGGTCTCGCGGCCGATCAGGAGCCGGTAGACCAGCGCAAAGAACGCGCGCTGCGCGGCCTTCAACTCGGGTGTCGCGGCGGCGTCGGCCGGCAGCCCGGCCTGCGCCTTCGGCACCGCGTAGACGAGCCGGGCCAGTCCCTCCAGCGACCAGTGCCCGGCCAGCCCGGCCAGCAGCATGTCCAGCGCCTCGCGCTGGTGCGCGGTCAGCGCGGCCAGTGCGGTCCGATCGGGCTCGGTGGCAAGCCGGGTGCGCTGGCTGGCCGGCAGCTGGGTCATCGCCCAGCAGCAGGCCCGGTCCAGCCGCGGCCGGACGTCCGCAAGCGAGCTCAGCGGCCGGGCCGGATCCAGGTCGCTGAGGATGCGGCGCATCTGCTCGCTGTCACCGGTGGTGATGTCGGCCACCGAGGCGAGCGTGCGGTACGGCAGCGGCCGGGGCGTGCGCGGCAGCTCAGCCGCGGCCGTGCGCACTGCCCGGTGGTACGAGATGGCATCCGCAGGGGCCGCGGTACCGTCGGCCACCTTGCGGGCGACTGAGTCCCATTCGTCGTACAGCCGGTGGATCTCCTGATCGAAGGCGACGGTGAAGGACTGCTGCGGCCGCCGTCGCGCGTACAGCCAGCGCAGCACCGGTTCTTCCAAGATGTCCAGCGCATCGCCAGGAGTCGGCACCGCGCCGCGTGAGCTCGACATCTTCGCTGTCCCGCTGATCCCGACGAACGCGTACATCGGCCCGAGCGGCTGCCAGCCGCCGAAGATCTCGCCGACCAGGCGGCCACCCACCACGAACGACGAGCCGGGCGCCTGATGATCGACCCCGGACGGCTCGAACACCACGCCTTCGTATGCCCAGCGCATCGGCCAGTCGACTTTCCAGGCCAGCTTGCCGAACCGGTGATCGGTCAGCTTGACGTGCTCGGCATGGCCGCACGCGCAGGCATACGACAGCTCGGCGGTGTCATCGTGGTATCCGGTCACCGTGGTCAGGTCGCGATCGCACGCCGAGCAGTACGGCCGGTACGGGAAGTAGCTCGCGCTCGTCGCGCCGTCGTCGTCAGCTACCGCGCCGTCGTCGCCAGGCCCGCCGCCGGATCCTTCGGGCGCATCGATCGCGGCGGCCCGCGCCTTCGTCCGGTGCTGGCCGAGCACGGCATCGATCCGGGTTCGCTCGCGCATGGCCAGCAGCACCTGCTCAACGTAGGCGCCCGAGGTGTACATCTGCGTCTGGCTGACGCCGCGGTAGTCGACTCCGAGCCGGGCGAGCGCTCCGGCCATCGGCGCCCTGAAGTGCTCGGCCCAGTTCGGATGGCCGCTGCCCACCGGCGCGGGAACGGAGGTGAGCGGCTTGCCGACGTGCTCGGCCCAGGCCGGGTCGATACCCGAGGGCACCCTGCGGAACCGGTCGAAGTCATCCCACGACAAGATGTGCTCGCAGGGCACGCCGCGGCGCCTGATTTCGTCGGCGACCAGGTGCGGCACCATTACCTCGCGCAAGTTGCCGAGGTGGATCGGCCCGGACGGGCTGAGCCCGGACGCCACGACGACGGGCTTGCCCGGCGACCGGCGCGCCGCCTCGGCGATGACATCGTCGGCGAAGCGGTCCACCCAGTCAGCCTCGGAGCCCTGGCCTGCCACGGCGGTACTGTCCTTCCTTCGCATTCGGCGCGCTGACAGCGCTGCGGGTGCGCTAGCCCTCCAGGGCACGCCGCATCGGGCGGAACTTCGTCTCGGTCTCGGCGAGCTCCGATTCCGGCTGTGACCCGGCAACAATCCCGCAGCCGGCGAACAGCCTGGCGCGGTTGCCGTCGATCTCGCCGCACCGCAGCGCGATGGCCCACTCGCCGCTGCCGTGCGCGTCGACCCAGCCGACCGGGCCCGAGTACCGGCCCCGGTCCATCCCTTCCAGCTCCCTGATCAGCTCCATGGCCGCATCCGTGGGGGTGCCGCAGATCGCGGCGGTCGGATGCAGCGAGGCCGCCAGCGCGAGCGCCGAGGCGTCCCTGGCGAGCACGCCCGACACCGAGGTGGCCAGGTGCTGGTAGTCGGCCATCTGCAGCAGGAACGGGGCCGGATCCACCCGCAGCTCGGCGCACAGTGGCTCGAGCAGCTCGCGAACCGAGTCCACGGAGTACCGGTGCTCTTCGGCGTTCTTGGCCGACGCCAGCAGCGCGCTGCTCAGTGCCTCGTCGTCAGCCTTGCTGCCGCCGCGGGCCATGGTGCCGGCCAGCACCAGTGAGCTGACCTCGCGGCCTTCGCGGCGGATGAGCAGTTCCGGGGTCGCGCCGACCAGGCCCGCGCAGGCGAACGTGTAGCAGCCGGGGGAGCGGGCGGCCAGCCGGTCAAGCAGGACCCTGATGTCGATCGGGGCCGACGCGTGCGCCTGCAGGTCCCTGGCGAGCACGACCTTGCGCAACTCGCCTGCCCTGATCCGGGTGACCGCCGCACAGACCGCCTGCTCCCACTGCGGTGCGGTCAGGCTGCCGTCGCTCCAGCGCATTTCGGCCGGGCTTGTCCTGGCCAACGGGGCAACCGCCGGCGCCGGCGCACCCCAGGTGATGCTGGTCTGCCAGCTGACACCCGACCTGCGGCCGACGACGACAGCCGGAACGATCAGCACCGATCCGTCGGATGCCGGGTCGAAGGTGAAACTGCCGAATGCAACTGGCCCGCTGCCCGGCACATTCACCTCGTCGCGCACCGTGGCACCGTCGAAGAGCTCGGCCAGCCACTTCTCTCCGGCCGCGAACCGGTCCACGCCCGCCGGGATGGTCAGCCTCGCGGCCTCGCCCCAGCCGACCAGGCCGTCACCCTGATGAATCCAGGCCGATGCGGCCGGAGCCGGCAGCCGGGACAGCAGATCACCGGGATCGGGGATGCTGACTGAATTTACAGTCAGGCCGCCCGGCATGGCCTGCTCCGGCCCGTTGCGCTGTGATTCCACGGCCATCCACTCTACGTGCGGCAGCCGGCCGGCCTCACCGAGGGGCGCAGCGCCCCGGGGTTCCGCTCACCGGTAAGAGTGCACCTGCCAGCAGGAACCCTAGCCAGGCCAGCAGTACGCCGGCTACCAGGCTGCCGATGACGTTCACCCCTGCCTCCGCCACTGCGCCATCCTCCAGCAGCCGCAGCGTCTCGTAACCGAACGTGGAGAACGTCGTCAGGCCGCCGCAAAGACCGGTGCCGAGTAGCGCGAACAGGCCGGGCGGCAGGCCCAGGTGACGCACCGCGCCGAGCAGGAAGCCGAGCACCGCCGAACCGGCCATGTTCACCGCGAACGTTCCCCACGGGAACACCGAGTCGTGCCTGGCCTGGACGAACCGGTCAGCCAGGTACCGGGCCGCGCGCCGATCATGCCGCCAGCCAGCACCGCCAGGATGATCACGACGTGGTGCCGCCCGCTGCCGCGGTGCCGTCGGCCTGCGGCCCGCCTGCGTAGGTGTGCACCTGCACGTCGTCGACGATCACCAGGCCGCCGGTCACCAGTTCGGCGACCTCGTCAAGGAATGCCTCGGTCCGCTCGGCGGTGTCGACGATGATGATGGCCAGCGGCAGGTCCTCGCTCAGCGACAGCAGCCGGCTGGTGTGGATCCGGGACGCAGCGCCGAACCCCTCGATGCCGCGGAACACGCCGGCCCCGGCAAGCCCGCTCTGGTGAGCCCGGTGCACGATCTCGGCATACAGCGGCTTGTGGTGATACCGGTCGGATTCGCCGATGAAGATCGTGATGCGCCGGGCGGCGCCTTCCAGCTTCATCGGGCCGCCCTCAGCTGGCACCGTCTCAGCTGGCACCGTCTCAGCTGGCACCTTCTCAGCTGGCACCTAGCTCGCGCCCGCGACCGGCGAGGAGTCCCGGCAGCCCGGCAGCCGACCTGGCCAGCTTCATTCCGCACCATATAGCCACCAGCGCGGCCACGATGCTGGTGAGCGCGTATGCGTCAGCCAGTGCCTCGGCGCGTCCGGTCAGCAGCGTCAGCACGCCAGCCGCATAAGTCGAGAACGTGGTGTAACCGCCCAGCAGGCCAACCGCCAGCAAGGGGCGCAGGAACCGCCATGGCGGCCAGACCTCCAGCAGGTAGACCATGAGCAGCCCGAGGCAGAAGCAGCCGGAGACATTCACTGCGAAGACGCCCCACGCGAAGCCGTGCCCGGCAGGGAAGGCAGCCGAGAGCAGGTACCGCGCCACGCTGCCGACGCCGCCACCGGCCGCAACCGCTGCCAGGTCAGCCGCACCCGGCCCGGAGGCCCGATGCGGCTGGCGGCTCGGCGCCTTGCTGGTAAGCATCGAATCGGTCCCTGGCAACCGGTCTCCCCGGGTCATCTCGGCATCATCCCGGCAAGCGCCGCGGTGCGCCGCTAGCGGCGTGGCGATTCCCGCCGACAGTGATGAGCCTAGACAACCGGGGGTGAGCGGCTCACAGCAGCGACAGCTGCACCGGTGCCGACTGGCTGCCTGCCCGCTTCGGGCCCTGCCTGGCATCGACTCCGGGAACGCGCCGTGCGCCGGCCGGCGTGGTACGTCCCACGCCGTGCTTGCGGGCTAGCTCGGCCACTTGCCCGGCAATCTGCCGCTGATAGCTCGCCGGGGCGTAAGCGCGCCCGCCGTACAGGTCACGGTAAGTGTCTACCAGCCCCGGGTGATTAGCTCCCAGCCAGCGCAGGAACCACTCCCTGGCGCCGGGCCGCAGATGCAAGACGACCGGGCTGACGTGGCTCGCCCCGGCGTCGGCGATCGCGCGCATGGCGGCATCGAGCTGGCCGGGGGAGTCTGACAGGAACGGCAGCACCGGGCCCATCAGCACGCCGCAGCGCAGGCCGCGCTGGCTGAGGGCGGCGCAGGCGGCCAGGCGCCGGCCTGGAGCCGGCGTTCCTGGCTCGATAGATCGAGAAAGCGCTTTGTCGACAAAACTCACGGAGAAGTTCAGCCCGACGTCGGTCACCGCAGCGGCTCGCGCGAGCAGGTCGATGTCCCGCAGTATCAGGGTGCCCTTGGTGAGGATAGAGAACGGATTCACCGCGTCGGTCAGCGCGGTGATGATGCCGGGCATCAGCCGGTACCGGCCCTCGGCCCGCTGGTAGCAGTCGACGTTGGTGCCCATCGCGATGTGCTCGCCGGACCAGCGCGCCGCCCGCAGCTCCCGGCGCAGCAGATCCGCCGCGTTGACCTTGACCACGATCTGGCTGTCGAAGTCGTGCCCGGAGTCGAGGTCGAGATAGGTGTGGGTGTTGCGAGCGAAGCAGTAGACGCATGCGTGGCTGCAACCCCGGTACGGGTTGATCGTCCAGCGGAATGGCACCCGCGATTCCGGCGGGACCTTGCTGATCAGGCTCCGGGCGCGCACCTCGTGAAAGGTGATGCCGCGGAAGCCGGGCGTGTCGAACGTCCTGCTGACAACAAGGTCGCGGTCAAACAACGCCTGCTGTTCCCTGGGCCCGTCGTCAGCCAACCGGAGGGAGTCCCAGCGCATGGACGAGATGCTAGAACGATTATTCGATTCGCTCAAATATGATTTCGAGCTCAGGGCTCAGATCAGGGCATTCTCGGACTGAAGCGACTCAGATTGCGCTCGCGGTCGCATATCGAGCCGATCGGCACGCCGAGTTCCTCTTGCCGACCGCAAAGGCCTGGTAAAGAATCGGGGGAAGGGGTGGCTAGCATAGCCGCCCGCGGCGTACCGATGTCCGGCCGGAGGTGGCGCTGTGGCCTTGTCAATGGAAGAGCAGCGCATGCTAGACGAGATGGAGCGGCAGCTAGCCATTGACGACCCGAAGCTAGCCTCCCGCTTCAATGCCTTCGGCCAGCAGCGGCTGCCGGGAACCCTTCGCTCCCAGCGCATCAAAACCGTTGTGGGACTGCTGGCGCTCGCGCTCATCGCGGCGGTGACCGTCATGATGTTCGTGCTCAGCCCGTACGCCACGCAGCACGGCACGACGCAGCACGGCAGGACGCCCGCCGGGTCGACGAAAACCGCGCACAGCCAGCCGGGCAGCGGCTCCTAGCCGTGCGCGCCTGACGACCGGCGGTCAGGACTCGCGCCACAGCTGGAGCAGGTATTGCTCCATGCCCTCCAGGCGCTTGCGCGCCTGCTGGAAGTCGTCGCTCAGCGGATCACTGAACTCCTGGAAGAGTTCGCCGTAGCGCTGCAGCGCTGCCGCCCTGTTCCTGGTGTAGATCCGCACTCCGTAATCACCGACGCCGCCGGATAGCCGGAGCGAGTCGACCGCGCGGAAACCCGCCGCGCCGGTATCGACGCTGAGCTGACCGCGCAGATACAGAACGCACTTGGCCTCGTCCTCGTAGCCGTCGCTGAACGGCGGCGGCGCGTCGTCCCATTCTTCGATCGTCAGCTGCACGCCCACGTGCTGCTGCGCGCAGGAAACGATCAGCTGGTCACGGCCAGTGCTGATGAGCGAGTCAATAGGCGGCATCGGGCCACCAGGGGCGTCGAGCTCGGCGATCGGGTCATGGACCCGGAACATGAGCCGCTCCGGGAAGACCGGGATCTCAAGCCGAAGCAGCCTGCGAGTCACTGGCCCCCCTCTGGGCGATGGCACTCCGCAGGCCGCGGGTTCGAGCCCGACAGCGATGCGGTCCTGCGGTTCCTCTTGTTCCATACCGCTCCCTGCCCTACAGGATGCTCCGAACCACGGCGACTTGCGTACCCAATCGGCCAGAAAGGCTCGGTATGGCAGCGATCCATCGCAGGCTAGCAGTCTGCCGGGCTATCCTCCGGCCATGACAGAAGCCGCCACCGCAGGTCACTCGATTACGCACCGTTATGTCGAGGCCGGCGCTCTGCGCATGCACATCGCCGAGGCTGGCCAGGGCCCGCTGGTACTGCTGCTGCACGGCTTCCCGGAGAGCTGGTACTCGTGGCGCCATCAGCTGACCGCGCTGGCGGCCGCGGGCTATCACGCGGTCGCACCCGACCAGCGCGGCTATTGCGGCACCGGCCAGCCCGCGGGCGCTGACATCGGCGAGTACACGATCCTGCACCTGACCGGCGACGTGATCGCGCTCATGGACGCACTCGGCGAGGACCGGGCGGTCGTCGCCGGGCACGACTGGGGCGCGCCGGTCGCCTGGCACACGGCGCTGTTCAGGCCGGATCGCGTTCGCGGCGTCGTCGGCCTGAGCGTGGCCTACCGGCCGCGCGGCAGCGCTCCGCCCATCGCGACGCTCCGCAGCCTGCTGGGTGAGACGTTCTACATGGTGTACTTCCAGCAGCCGGGAGTGGCCGATGCCGAGCTGAGCCGTGACCCGGCCGCGAGCTTCCGCAAGATCTTCTACAGCATCTCCGGCGACGGGCCGGGCATGCGGCCGATCCCCGCGGGCGGCGGCTTCCTGGACAGTGCCGTTGATCCCGCTGAGCTTCCGGACTGGCTCAGCCAGCGCGACATCGATGCCTACGTAGCGCAGTACGCGGCGGCCGGGTTCACTGGCCCGCTGAACTGGTACCGGAACCTGGATCGCAACTGGGAGCTGACCGGTCCCTGGCAGCATGCCCCGGTGAGCGTGCCCGCCCTGTTCCTCGCCGGTGCCAGGGATCCAGTGCTGAGCTTCATCAGCCCGGAGGACCTCGGTGCCGCGCTGCCCGGGCTGACCAGGTCGGTGATACTGCCGGGTTGCGGGCACTGGACTCAGCAGGAGCGCCCGGCGCAGGTCAGCGCAGAGCTCATCAGCTTCCTGCGCGGACTCTAGGATCGCGCGAACACCTCGGGCGGCGGTACCGGTGAGAGCTGCGGCTGCTGGTCGGTGATCGGCCTGGCCCCCGCGACGAACCGGTCCAGGTCGTCGCCGTCCAGCAGGCGGCCAGGGAACGGATCCGCGGCGACCCGCCTGGCCAGGGCATCGATCGCGAGGTCCTGACCGGAAGCGGCGAGCACGAGGTTGCCGTAGCGGCGGCCGCGCAGCACCGCCGCGTCCGCGATGAGGCAGGCAAAGCCGAACACCGCGCGAACGGCCGCCGTCCTGGACCGGGTATGCGCCAGCGGCGGCCCGTCGCCAATATTGACCGCGAACATCCCGGACGGGGTGAGTGCCCGCCGCGCAGCCGCGGCGAATTCCGCCGACGTCAGATGGGCCGGGGTGCGCGCGCCGGCGAAAATGTCGGCGATGACCACGTCAAAGGAGCCGGCGGGCAGCCCTTCCAGAACCTCGCGAGCGTCTGCGATGCGGATCCTGATCCGTCCGGTTCGCCCGCCGGAGCGGCGGCTCGGCTGGCGAAGCGGCAGCCGTTCCCGGACCAGGCTTATCACGTCGGCGTCGGCGTCAACCGCGAGCTGGCTGGATCCGGGCCGGGTGGCTGCCACGTACCTGGCCAGGCTCAGTGCGCCGCCGCCGAGGTGCAGGACCCGGAGCGGCTCGCCGGCCGGCCCGGCAAGGTCGAGCAGGTGGCCGAGCCGCCGCATGTACTCGAAATCCAGGTACAGCGGGTCATCGAGGTCGACGTAGGACTGCGGAGTGCTGCCGACCAGCAGCGTCCATGCCCTGGGCCGGTCGGGATCGGCCAGCAACTCGACCACGTCGCTGCGGCCGGGCCGCCGAATCGCAGGCGGGCGGCCGCCCTGCCGGTCTGACATGCGTCCATTGTCTCCTGCCCGGGTCTACTGCCGGCCGGGCCGCCCGCGCAGTCCGGGCACTAGTCGCGCGAGAGGATCTCTGCCGAGTCGGTCAGCCGGAGCTTACGGCGGGCTCGCTGGTAGAAGGTCGTGCCGCCGAGCCGCACCACGGAGGCGGCTCCTGGCCTCGGCCGCAGCTCGATCCGGTCGCCGGGCCGGGCCTCAGCGGCAAGCTGGCCGTCCACCTCGATCCCGAGATCGCCGCTGGCAGGCAGCACTTCCAGCGCAAGGCTGTCGCGTATCGAGAGCACCAGGCCGCGGTTATAGGCCGAGTGCGGCGCGGCAGGCGTTACCAGGAGCGCCTCGACCGACGGGCTTACGATCGGCCCGCCGGCCGAGAAGCTGTAGGCGGTGGATCCTGCCGGGGTGGCAACGACGATGGCGTCGGCGGCATAACTCACGAACGGTTGCCCGCCCGCCAGCACGGACAGCTTGGCCGTGGCGTGACCGGGGAACCTGACCAGCGCGATGTCATTGAAGGCCGTCAGTAGCTGATCGCTCGCGATCGCGTCTACGGCCAGCCGCGGCTCGATCGTGAACTCCTGCGCATCGACCGCGGACAGTGCCGCCCGCAGGCCGGGCACATCCACCTCGGCGAGGAAGCCCAGCTTGCCCAGGTTGACTCCGAGCACCGGTGCGCCCTTCCCGTCGGCAAGCCGCATGGCGCGGAGCATTGTGCCATCACCGCCGAGGCTGACGAGCAGGTCAGCGCGCTGCCCTAGCTCGGCCTCCGATACGCCGATCGCCGTGCAGCGCAGCCGGGAAATCTCGGTCTCGATGCCCATCACCTGAATCCCGCGGCGCATGGCCCAGCCCAGCACGGCGGCCACCGCCTCGGCCGAGTCGCGCTCCGGGTGCAGCACTATCCCGACGACACGCATCTTCCCGGTAACCCTAGCCGCACCCGGCACCCGGCAAGAGCGTGCTCACCCCGTGAGGCCGGCTCGCTGCCTGGCCTCGCCCCACAGCTGGCCGTACTGCCTGGCGGCCAGGCTGCGCGGCGCGAAGGCGCTGACCGGCGCGCGCTGAACCGACATCTGCTCGATCACCGACAGCGCCGGGATCACCGTTGCCGCGAACTCCGGTCGCTGACCGGGCAGCTCGGCGGCGATCTGGGTGTGCAGTCGCTTGCGCCGGTCGATCATCGAGAAGAACGCCAGGACGTCCGGCCGGTGCCCGTTGAAGGTGCCGACGAACTCGGTGAGCTGCTCAAGGGTGCGAACCGACAAGGTGGTCGGGATGAGCGGCACCAGCAACAGCGCAGCGGCATGCAGGACGCTCTCGGACAGCAGCGAGATACTCGGCGGGCAGTCCAGGAAGACCGCGTCGTATTCGCCCGCCAGGGGCGCCAGCAGCGCGGCCAGGCGCCGGGCGGGCTGCTTCGCCGAGTCGAGGAGCAGGTCGAGGTTACGGTAGGTGAAATCGGCCGGCAGCAGGTCAAGCCCGTCGAAGTCGGTGCCCTTAATCGCCGCGTGGATCGGCTTTGTGCCGTGGATCAGCGCCCGGCCGCCGCCCTTGACGCGCGGCTTGATGCGGAGCAGGTAGCTTGCCGCGCCCTGCGGGTCCAGGTCCCAGAGCAGTACCCGGTAGCCATCGCGGGCGGCGAGATAGCCGAGATTGACGGCGGCGGCCGTCTTGCCGACCCCGCCCTTGATGTTGTAGGTGGCGAAGACCTTCACGCTGCCGCCACGCGTGTCAGCCCGGCCAGCCTGGCCTGGCTGGCATGGCTGGCGAAGTCGGCGAACCGGCCGTCGAACTCCCGTCTGGCTTCGCGCTGCGCGACGGCCAGGCCGACTGCGATCTCGCCCATCGCCAGCAGCGTCGTGGCAGGCACGCCCCGAGTGGCGAGCAACTGGCCGGCGAATCCGCGGATCTCGCTGCCCTGCACCTCGGCATCCTGGAACGCGCCCAGGCAGTCCTGCAGCGCCTTCAGTTCCCTGACCGCCTGCCAGCGCTCCGCGGGATCGTAGATCGAGCCGAACATCTCCACCAGGTAGCGCAGTTCCTTGCAGCCCTTGCGCAGCTGGTGCAGGCTCTCCGGCGGCGAGGCTGCGGTGATCTGCTGGCCCGCCCGCAGCACCCGGCGGTTTGCGGCGCCGATCCGCGCGGCGGCGAGCTGCGCGACGGTCGGACGCTTGCCCGGCGGGCGGACGCCTTCGAGCGCCGCCCGCCAGCCAGCGGTCAGCCGGGCGAAACGAGCCGAGCGCAGGCCGGCCGCGAGGCGGCGGTACTGCAGTGTGCGAGAGTGCGCCAGGTAGTCGTGGAACGGGCTCAGGTCGGCCGGTGACGCTGCGACCAGGCCGGCTGTCATGCGGCCGAAAGCCAGCAGATAGACGTCGAGGTCCCTGGCCGGTGTCGTCAGGTCGCCCAGCCAGCGGAACTCCGGCCGGAACTCGGTGGCGAGGCCAGCTGGCAGCGCGCGGCCGCAGAGCTTGATCACCGACCGGGTGCGTCGCACCGCAATGCGCAGGTCATGCAGGAACTCGGTGTCGATGTCCCGGATCGTGCCGGGCACGTTCGCCTCCAGCTCGTCCAGCAGCGCGGTCAGCACGGTTCTCAGTCCGGCGGCAGCGGGCATCGACGGACTGAGCTGCACGCTGGTGCCCTTGCCCGCCGGCTGGCCGGCCCGCCGTCCGCTCGCTGCCAGCGCTGCGTCTAGCGCCGTCCCTGGCGCGATAGCGATGCCTGGCGCGCTGGTCATGGCCGCGCCGATGCGGTCAGTGATACCCGAGTAGCCTCGCACCGGGGTCAGGGTCAGCCTGGCCGGAAGGAGAGCGCGCGCCGGGAACGTCACCGACATTCGATCGACTGCGAGCCTGGCCACTGTCTTGGCGTCGTCGTTGAGCGCACGCAACTCGGTCACCTGGCTGGTGGCGCGGACGACCGGGCACAGCGCCCGGACTCCGGCAACCGGCTCCAGCAGCTCGCGGACCGGGCCGGCCGGCAGCTGGCTGACCAGGCTGGGCCAGCGTGGCGGGCGGCCGGCGGCAAGCAGTTCAGCGGCCAGGATCGCGCCGTCGCGACCGGTCAGCACCAACTCGGCGCGGTCGCGGCTGCCTGCCTGCTCCAGCGTCAGCCCGGCCCGGTACAGCCGCCAGTCGAAGGTGTCGAGCCAGATCCGGCGCCGTACCCTTGCCGGGCCGCCGTTTGCCCAGGCAGCACTACCCGCCAGGGCGTCCGGTACAGCCCGGCCAGGGCGGGCCGCGTCGTCGAGCACGAATTCGCGCATGTCGCTCGCCACTGCAATGAACCTCGCGGTCAGTTACCCAGAAGTAATAGAATAATGTCAAATTCGCTATCTGACGTTAATCTTCTGTTAACTGACTGCGCGCTAGCCGCAGATCGGCCTCGCCCCGCGCATTCCGCTGGCCCCGCGCATTCCGCTGGCCCCGCGGCATCGCTCCCGCTGCCGCCGGCAGCGACCTCAGGCAGCCGAGGCGAGGGCCTTGAGCAGGCGCGTCCTGGTCACCTGCAGGCGGTGCGCGGCGACGGCCAGGAAGCGCTCGAACACCGCGCGACCGAATACCGGGTCGTCCCGGCAAGCCGCCAGCACTCGTGTCCCGTCGAATTCGAACGCCTGCATGGGCTGGGTGGTGATGGCGCCGAACCGGAACTGGTATGGCGGCTGCAGCCAGCTCAGCCCGACCACGTCACCGCGGCCCAGCTTCTCGATGACCACGAGGCCCACTCCGGGCACCAGCGCGTCGAGCGCAACCTGGCCGGCATCGATGATCCAGAAATTGCGCGCGGGCATGTCCTCTTCGAACAGCCGGTGGCGGGCCGGCAAGCTGATATGACGTGACATCGAGGCAAGTCGCTCGACGCCATCCGGCGCAAGGCCGCGCAAGAACGGTTCCGCTCCGATGATTGACGCCTGCTGTGTCATGGCAGCCAACCTCCCCCCGCTCGCTGGCCGTGCTGGGCCGCCGGCCCCGCAGACTGACTGCTATCCCAGTGCACGGCCTGGTGGTTCCGGCTGGCAGGGCTCAAGGCCCTGACGTGGCCGGGCCATCGGTCCCCGGGCCTGGCCGGGCGGGCGTGACCCGGGCGATGATGAGGCTGACGGATCGAGTGATGGGACTTCGGGCAGATGCTGCAGGTATTCGGGTTCGACCGGATCGGCGTGGTGGTGGGCGACATCTACTTCCTGGACCCCGCACCTGCGAGGGGCCAGGAGGGCGCCGAGCATGGTGTCCGGATCGAGGTCCGGATACTGGAGCCGGGCGAGCTCACCGGTTCGATCTACGCCGCCCGGCCGATCCGGATCGCCGACCCGGTGTGGCGCGCGGACCTGCTGGAGAGCGTCGACGGCACACCGGGCAGCCTGAACCGGGCGCACCACCATCCGCACATGCGCGACTGGGAACCCGGCAAGCGAGTCTTCGATCGCGGGCTGTCCAGCGACCCGGTCGGCTGGGTTGGCACCATGCTGGCCGATCTCGAGGGCCTGCTCGGCGTGGCCGGCATCGAGATCGACGAAGCCCTGGCGGCGGATGCCGAGAAGCTGCGCGGCGCCGTGCCGGAGGTGCAGCGGGCCGTCAACAGCCTGCTGGCTCAGGTTAAGGCTGGACAGCTTGGCACCGCTCCTGCGGGTGACTACCTGACCAGCGCACGGGCGGGCTGGCTGTAGGGCGGCGGTCAGGCCGGCCGCGCCCTGCCCGGTCCGCGGTCCTGGTGACCGCTCAGGACGGGCCGGGATCGATGCCGTGCGCGCGCAGTGCTGTCCTGAGGCGGGCTACCTCCGCGCGCAGCCCGGCCACCTCAGCGGCGACCGGCGCCCGCCGCGTCCACTCCCGCGCGGTAGCCTCCCGGTCGATCAGCAGCTCGGTCTCGGTCTCGCTCAGTTCCTCGGCGCGCTTGAAGTCTTTCGCGTCGATCGCGGCATCCTTATCCCTGCGCAATCGGGCGATGACGGCGTCGAGCTCGGTCAGGTCCGGGCTCATCCCGGTCCAGCGCTCGACGGCCACCAGGCGCTCGGCGAGCGCGTCGAGCCGCCGCGCGGTCTCGCCATCTGGGCGCGCGGGCGATCCCGTCCGCGTGCCTGTCCCGAGCCTGGACACCGAGCGCCGCGGCAGCATCTCGATGACCCGTTGCCGGACTTCGCCGGGTCCGGCCCCGAGCAAGGTCAGGGTGCGCGCGGCCGTGCTCGCATCGTCGTGAATCAGCCCGAGTAGGATGTGCTCGGTGCCGATGTAGTCGAAGCCAAGCTGGAGGGCCTCGCGCAGCGCCAGCTCGAGCGACCTCTTGGCCCTCGCCGTGAACGGGATGGGCCCGCTAGCGGCACGGCCGCCCTGGGCAGCAGCCGCTACCGCATCCCTGACTGCCTCCCTGGTAATCCCGAGCAACGCCAGGGCGCTCGCACCGACGCCGCCGCCGTCCCGCAGCATCCCGAGCAGGATGTGCTCGGTGCCGACGTGATCATGGCCGAGCTGCCTGGCCTCCTCCTGGGCTAGCACTACGGCCCTGCGCGCCCTGTCGGTGAACCGCTCGAACATGGTGCACCTGCCCTTCGCCTTTAGAGCATCGGCATGCCGGGCCGCCCTCGTCAAGCGCGGGGACACCGCGCTTGATCAGCGCGGCAAACGGTGGTGGCGGAGTGCGGGACGACCGCACGGCGTGCGGCACGATGCGCCAGGTGGCGCGCTGATGAGCCGAGGCCTAGCCGCCGCAGCCGCACGCGCCGCCGCAGCAGCCACCGCCGGCCGGCCCGCCGGACTGTGCGGCCCGGCCGCCTACGGCGACCGTGGACAGCAGCTTGACCGTGTCGGCGTGGCCCGCCGGGCAGGTCGCTGGCTCGGCGGACTCGCTCATCGGACGGGTCTGCTCGAAGGTTTCGCCGCAAGCGCGGCAGCGGTACTCGTATCGCGGCACGAATCGATACTACCTGGGCCGCGGGAGCGGCTCGCGAGTTCCGGCATCCGGCTCGCGGCTTACCCGCGCCAGTCAGTCCGCGATCGGCGCTGGCGTGACCCCGTCCTGCGCCGGCATGACCCCGTCCTGCGCCGGCGTGACCCCGTCCTGCGCCGGGCGCGGGAGCGGCCGGGCCGCGGCAGGCTCACCGTAGTAGAACTGCTTGCCGCGCAGGAACGAGATCAGGGCACCGATCAGCGACAGCGCGATCGCGGCGCTGAACACGATGACCAGGCCGTGATGGAACGGCCCTGAGATCAGGTCCGGGAAGAACTGCTTGCCGGTAAGGATCGCCGCGTTCCTGGCCGGAATCCTGGCCAGCACGCCGCTGGGCGCCAGCATGTTCTTGATCGGGTTGTAGCCGAGCAGCGCTGAGAACAGCGTGCTGACCGGCGGGAGGCTTGCGACGTGCCTGGCCGCGGCGGCCGGCACGTCTTGCGCCCGCAAGCCGGCGCTGAGGGTCCTGGACAAGGTCGCGGCCAGTCCGGCGATCATCAGCGAGAAGAAGAACCCGATCGACAGCGACATCCCGGAGTTCTGGAAGACCGACCGCATGCCGGAAGCCGCGCCGCGGTGCCGGGCCGGCACGCTGCTCATGATCGAGGACGTGTTCGGCGACGCGAACAGGCCCGAGCCCAGGCCGTTGCAGAAGATGATCGCGGCGAAGGCCGGATACGGGAAGTCGACGGGCAGCAGCATCAGCCCGGTGAATCCGCAGGCGGCGACGAGCAGCCCGGCCGTCGCGAACGGACGGGAACCGAATCGGTCGGACAGGTAGCCGGAGATCGGCCCGGCGATGAGGAACCCGGCAGTCAGCGGCAGCATGTAAATGCCAGCCCACAGCGGGGTGACCGTGTAGTCGTAGCCATGCAGCGGCAGCCAGATGCCGGCCAGCCAGATCACCAGCATGAATTGCAAGCCGCCGCGTGCCATCGAGCTCATCAGGCTGGCCGCGTTCCCGGTCGCGAACGCGCGGATCTTGAACAGGCTCATCCGGAACATCGGTTCAGCGATCTTTGTCTCGGCGATACCGAAGATCACCAGGACGGCAGCCCCGCCGATCAGCCCGGTGAGTACCATCGGACTGGTCCAGCCAGTGGCATGCCCGCCGTAGGGCTGGATCCCGTAGGTGATAGCGGCGAGCAGGCTGGTCGCGCCGACCGCGAACAGCACGTTCCCGATCCAGTCGATCCGGGCCTTCCTGGTGGCGGCGAGCTCCCGCAGGCTCCGGTAAGCCCAGATGGTGCCCCAGATGCCGATCGGCACGTTGACCCAGAACACCGCGCGCCAGTCCCAGGCGGCCAGCAGGCCGCCTAGCAGCAGGCCGACGAACTGTCCTGAGATCCCGGCAATCTGGTTGATGCCAAGCGCCATGCCGCGCTGTCTCGCCGGGAACGCGTCGGTGAGGATCGCCGCCGAGTTCGCCATCAGCATGGCTCCGCCGAAGGCCTGCACCACTCTCCAGACGATCAGCCACAGCGCGCCGTGCCCGCCGGTCAGCGGGTCGAGCGAGAGCGCGATCGAGGCGACAGTGAAGACGACGAACCCGAGATTGTAGATCTTGACCCGGCCGAACATGTCGCCCAGCCGCCCCAGCGTCACCACGAGCACGGCCTGCACGAGCAGGTAGCCCATGATCATCCAGAGCACGTAGGTGATGTTGCCGGGTGCCAGCGGGCTGAGGTGGATACCGCGGAAGATCGCGGGCATCGCGATGATCACGATAGAACCGTCGATCGTCGCCATCGTGATGCTCAGCGTCGTATTGGACAGGGCAATCCACTTGTACCTGTCGCCTTGCCCGTCAGATGCCTGCAGTCCCGGCTGCCGCCTCGAAATCACGCCCACGTTTGTCCAGCTTACAGCGAAAAGGTTGCTTGACCACAACTACCTACCGGGACGGCGCCAGGCGCCAGGCCGGGTGCCGCCAACCATGCCGACACGCGTGATCGTTACTGCCTGGCACAATAGGTGCGTTCAGCACCGCGATGGATGCTGCTCTGGGATGATCGCGGTGCGTCCTCCGGCAGTGCGCGCGGTCAGGGCGCCCCGGCGAACGAGGATTGGACCGCGAGAGTGCAGCAGGTTATCCGCCCACCGGACACCAGCGCTGCTCGCGCCCGGCTGCCAGCCGCCGGACGCTGGCTGGCGGCGGCCCTGATGCTGGCGGTTGGCTGCACTGCCTGCGCAGGGACCGCCACGGTGAGTCATTCCCGCAGGCCGGCGGCACGCGCGGCGGTCCGCACCCGCCAGCCGGCCGCGGCGACCTCGGTCCTGTCTGGTTCGCCGGCCGCGGTCACCGCGGGCCTCGCCCGCCTGCTGCTGTCCGCCGCGCCGGCCGCGGTGGTGGCGTACGCCGGCAGTGCCGCCGATGCGACGGCCGCGTCGGCGATCGCACGGCGGGCGCACGCTCCGCTGCTGCTGATGTCCGGGCGAGCTGCCACCGGAGCGGAGGAGAGCCGTATCCGGTCTGCGATCAAGGCGCTTGCCCCAAGAGCGCTGATCACCGTCGGCATCGACGGGCGCGCCCTGGTTGCTGGCCTGCCCGGCACGAAACTGGTGGCCATGAGCAGGGCGCCGACGCCCGCGGTGAATCGCCGGCCGCTGCGGGGCGTGACCGTGCTCGTGCGCGCGAGCAGTTCAGCGACCGGGTCCGCTACCGCAATCGCTGCCGCGACGACCGCCGAAGCGGCCGGTGCGCGGGTGGTCTACCTGCCCAGCTTCGACCTGCAGACCGACCCGGCGGCTATCGCCGAGCTCGCCGCCACGCGGCCGCAGCGCGTCATCGCGGTGGGGTCGCGCTTCGGCCCGGTCTCCCTGCTGGCGTTCCGGCTGGCAGTCGCGGAGACAGGTGTGCAACTGCCCGGCGGCGGGCAGGTCTTGTTCCCGATGCGCAGGATCGTTGCCCTGTACGGCAGCCCCGGCACCCCGGCCCTCGGCGCGCTGGGTCAGCAGGGCCTCGCTGCCAGCATCGCCAGGGCCAGGGCGGTGGCCCGGAAGTACGCGGCTGTCAGCAGGCTCCCGGTAATCCCGGCATTCGAGATCATCGCGACGGTCGCCCAGGGGTCACCCGGCCGGGACGGCACTTACTCCTACGAGACGAGCGTCCGGGCACTCCGGCCGTGGATCCGGGCTGCCGCGAAGGCCGGCCTTTACGTCACGCTCGACTTGCAGCCGGGCCGTGCCAGCTTCCTGACCCAGGCCAAGCACTACCGGTCGCTGCTGATGCTGCCTGACGTCGGGCTCGCCCTCGATCCGGAGTGGAAGCTCGGCCCCCGCCAGCTGCCCCTGCGGCAGATCGGCAGCGTCGGCATCAGCGAGGTGAACAGCGTGGTGAGCTGGCTGGCCCGGCTGACTGCCCGGTACCGCCTGCCGCAGAAGCTACTGGAGCTGCACGAATTCCGGCTCACCATGATCCGGGGCATCGGCAGGCTGGATACCCGCCACGGCGACCTGGCCGTGGTCATCAACATGGACGGGCAGGGCGCTCCGCGCACCAAGCAGCAGACCTGGGCGGCAGTAGTCGCGGGCGCGCCGCGCGGCGTCTTCTTCGGCTGGAAGGACTTCTACGTCAAGGACACCCCGATGCTCGGCCCGCGGGCGACTTTGCACCACCGGCCAGAGCCGGTGCTGATCTCTTATCAGTAGCCGTCACTCAGGACCGAGGCGGCCCGAACGCTGCGGCGGCAAGGCGGGGTGCATGCGGTTCCGGCGGCCGGCCGGGAACGTGGTGTTCAGGCGCCCCCGCGGGCACGAGCTCGGACAACTCGCGGAGGCCCTGCGAACCGAGACGGTCGGCGGCGGACTGCTGCTCGGGGCGGCTGTTGCCGCCATCGTGCTGGCAAACACCGGCGCCCGCGGCTGGTACGTGCACGTGCAGCACCTCGCCATCGGGCCGACCGCCCTGCTCCTTCACCTCAGCCTCGAGTCATGGGCCGCCGACGGGCTGCTCGCCATTTTCTTCTTCGTGGCCGGCCTTGAGCTGAAACGAGAACTAGTCGAGGGAGAATTGCGCCGGCCATCGGCCGCGCTGGTTCCGGTCGCGGCCGCGATCGGCGGCATGGTGCTGCCGGCACTCATCTACCTGGCTGTGAATCTCGGCCACCCCGCGGTCTCCGGCTGGGCGATCCCGTCGGCCACCGATATCGCCCTCGCGCTGGCCGTGCTGGCGGTCACCGGGCGGTTCCTGCCCGCCGCGATGCGCGCGTTCCTGCTCACACTGGCCGTCGTGGACGACATCGGAGCGATCATCGTCATCGCCGCCGCGTACACCCGCAGCATCCGGGCGCTGCCGCTGGCGGCCGCTGCCGCCCTGCTGGCGGTGTTCTGGCTGCTGCAGCGCCGGCGCCTGACGAACTGGTGGCTGACCGTGCCGCTGGCCGTGGTCGTCTGGGCCCTGGTGCACTACTCCGGGGTGCAGGCGACCGTCGCTGGCGTAGCGCTCGGACTGCTCGTGCCAGTGACGGTGAGCGGGCGGGACGACTCGCCGGCAGAGCGCCTCGAGCACCTGCTCCGGCCGCTGTCGGCCGCGCTGGCAGTGCCTGCCTTCGCCTTCCTGTCGGCCGGCATCACAATCTCCGGCAGCTCGCTCCGCGACGTGGTGACCAGCCGGCTGGGCGCCGGCGTACTAGCCGGCCTGGTCGTCGGGAAGACCGCCGGCGTCTTCACCACCGCCTACCTGGCAGCCAGGTTCACCGGGGCGCGCCTGAGCCCGGAGCTTAGCTGGGCCGACATCTTCGCTGTCGGCGCCGTGTCCGGAATCGGCTTCACGGTCCCGCTGCTGATCAGCGACCTGGCGTTCGGCCCGTACTCGGCGGCAGCGGACACGGCAAGGGCCGCGGTCCTGGTGGCCTCCGTCCTCGCCGGCGTGTTCTCATCCGGGCTGCTGCTGCTGCGCAACTCGCACTACCGCCGGCTGCAGGACGCCGAAGGCAGCCAGGAGGCGTTACCCCGGCTCAATCCCGCCGGCGGAGCATCAGGTCAGGCTCGGTGCTCGCGACGGTCGCGCAGTCCGCTGCGAACGTGATCCGCGCGTCCAGCTGCTCGCCGGCCAGCACCCGTGGCAGCCAGTACTTGGCGTCATCCCACATCAGCGCCAGCGGCAGCTCGCGCTCGGTGAACCACTTCGGGGCGATCTCGTCGGATTCCCGCGGCTCGCCCTGGTATATGGAGGTGACGAAGACGTCGGTGATCTGGTCCCATGACGGGCGGACCGGGAACCGGAACTCGATGCTCGCCACGTGCTGGACCGAGTCGGCGGGCACGATCAGGCTGGATTCCTCGGCGACCTCGCGGACGGCGGCGGCCACCGCCTTCTCGCCGTCCTCGACGTGGCCGCCGAGCCCGACCCATTTGCCGGCCCCGAATCCCGACTTCTTGAGCCCGAGTAGCACCTCCGGCCCGGCCAGCGTGCGGCGCCTGATCAGGCACAGGCAGGTCTGGGTAATGGTCGGCATCGGCTCAGCGTAGCCGCTGGGCGTCCCGGACCCGCCGCTGGCGGCCGCGAATCGCCGCTACGCTCCGCCGCGCGCCAGCGTGATCAGCCGGTCCAGCACCGCGCCATCGCTCACCCGCAGGCCATCATGCTCGTACTCGCTGGTGACCCAGGGCCGCAGCCCCCGGATGGCGGCGGCGGTTGGCAGCGACAGCTCTCGCGGCACGTACATATCGTTGAAGTACACCGCCGCGGCCGCGGGCACATCGGTCCGGCCGAGCTGGGCCGCGTCATACAGGGCCGGCCAGTCCTCCCGTTCGGCGAGCAGCTCGGCGGCCCCGGCCAGCGGCGCCAGCGCCGGGTCAAGCCGGACCGCCCATGGGTAGACCATCTCGCCGGTGAACAGCGGCGGCTCGTCGCCATCGACCGCGGCGGACGCCGCGAACTCGGCGAACTCGGCCCGGACCCGCTGTGCCGCCCACCTGGTCGCAACGCCCTGCGCGTAACAGGACTCGTGCACCACCGCGTACAGCGGGGCGGACGCATAGGACAGCAGCTGGCCGGTCCGGTGCAGGAAGTCGTCGCTGAGGTCGTGCCCGGCGAACGGATCCTCCAGCAGGTAGTGCAGCGCATGCGAGCCGGTGCTCGAGCCAAGCAGCTGACCGAGCGTCTGAAACCGTTCCACGGTGAGCGGCCCGGCACCCGGCAACTGCACCGGATCGCCGTTCCGGGCCGCGCGGTCCAGCGCCCTGGCGACGCGCCGCGCCGCCTCGGCGTCCTGGGGGTAACGCTCGTAGTGCTCCCGGCACTTGGCCGCGACCTTCTGGTAGGTAAGCCGGTAGACCTCGTCCGCGGTGGCCGACAGGCCCGGCAGCCCGCCGGCGAGCAGGGCTTCACTGAGGCCGGCAGGTGCCATCGACAGGTAGCTGACCGCGGCGAACCCGCCGAAGCTCTGGCCGAGAACGGCCCATGGAGCACCACCGGTCAGCTGCGGCCGGATCAGCTCGGCGTCCGCAACGATCGAGTCGGCCCGGAAATGGGTCAGGTAATCGGCCTGCGCACGGGCACTGCCGAGGCGCGCGAGGGTCTGCCTGGTAGCAGGCGTCGAACGGCCGGTGCCGCGCTGGTCGAGCAGCAAGACCCGGAAGTCCCGCAAGGCCCGGTCCAGCCAGGTATCCCGGCCGACTGGCCGCGGCGCGCCGAAGCCGGGACCGCCCTGCAGGAACAGCAGCCACGGCAGGTCGGCCGCGCTGCCCGGCGATGCCGGGTTGTCGGCTGCGACGACTTCCCGGCCGAAGATCTCAATCTGGTCGCCGTCCGGCCTGGCGTGGTCAAGCGGGACGGCGAAGGTGTGCTCGGTAATGACGGTACCTGGCTGGCGGTAACTGAGCATGATCAGCACAGTAGCGCCCCCGGATGCCCCGGCCCGAATTACCATAAACCGCGAGAACATCCCGCCGGGAATCGCTGGGAGCCAGGCTTAGACAGGAGCCGCATGCTGGGACTGCCGTCCGCGGACCAGAGCCGACAGGCCCCGCGCGGCCCGGCCGCCGCGTTGTTCGCCGCTGACCAGGCATCACGCGGGCTCGGCATGGAACTGCTGCACGTCGGCCGCGGCACCGCCGTGGTGCAGATGCGGGTCGCGCTGCAGATGCTGAACGGGCACTCGATCGGCCACGGCGGTTACGTCTTCATGCTCGCCGACACTGCGTTCGCCTGCGCCTGCAACAGCGACGGTGCGGTGACGGTGGCGTCGGGCGCCGAGATCAGCTTCATCGCGCCAGTGCACGAGGGCGATGTCCTCGTCGCGACGGCGGCCGAGCGGGCCCGCTACGGCCGCAGCGGCATCTACGACGTCACGGTCCGTCGTGGCGACGACGTCGTGGCCGAGTTCCGCGGGCGCAGCCGCACTCTTGGCTAGCTAAGCGCGCAACCTCGGGGCTGGCCCGGACCCAGGCAGAACGTGACCATGGCTGCGAACGCGCATTACCCAGACGCGGTGCTCTGGCAGGCCGCAGCGGCGGGCACGGCCGGCTGGTCGGCGGCCGAGGATCTCACCGCCACGGCGTTCCTGCAGGCCTGGCGCCGTCGCGGCGAGGTGGTACTCGACCGTGACTCGGCACTGGCTGGCGGCCGAGCTAGGGCGCGGCGGGAGCGCGACCGCGGGCCAGGGCAACGTCAGCCTGACCAGCCTTAGCGGGCCGGATGACCGCCATCGCGGACCAGGGCACGATCGACGCCAGCCACATCAGCGGCACCCTTGTCGCCCAGGCCGGCCAAGGCGAGATCGACGTCACCGGGCTGACCGGGAGGCTGACGGCCGACGCCGGCCGGGGCGACATCGTGCTGAGCGGGATAACCGGCAGCCTGACCGCGCAGGTCGCCCAGGGCGCCATCACGGCACTGGCCCGGCAGTCCGCCAGGCACGCTCAGCAGCGGCCAGAGCACCATCAGCGCCACGTTCACCCGGCCACCCGCGCTGGTGGTCGCAAGCTGCCAGCTCGGGTCAGTAACCCTGCGGCTGCCCGGCGGAGCGTCCGATGACATCACCGCCAGCACTCAGCTGGGGACCACATCGGTCACCGTGCCGCAGTCGGCCCACTCCGGGCACATGATCACTGCGACCAGCCAGCTGGGCTCGGTGACCGTCACCGGCTAGGCCGCGGCGGCACTGAGCTAGCCTGCAACGTATGGCGGTGCCGGTTGTCCCGGCAGGGACAGTGCGACCGCTGGGGGCTGGCGATCCCGCGCTGGCCGGCAGCTGGCAGCGGTGGCAGGAGGGGCTCAGGTGGACCGAGTAAGCCGGCAGCGGCTAGATTCGGCCACGTGCTGATGCGCAGGCTCCGCATGCGGCTCCGCAAGGTGGCCAGCCGGGTCTACCGCCGGCGGCTGCGCCGGCGGCTCTCTCGTGGCCCGCTGCCGCGGCACGTCGGGCTCATCATGGACGGCAACCGGCGCTGGGCCAGGCAGGAAGGGCTTTCCAGCCCGAGCGATGGTCACCGGCACGGCGCGGAGCACATCCTGGACGTGCTGTCGTGGTCCCACGCGGCCGGCATCGGCCACGTCACGCTGTTCCTGTGCTCGGCGGAGAACCTGGCCCGGCGCGACGACGTCGAGGTGGCCGCGCTGATGGACGTTATCGAGCGGATCGTGGTCAAGCGGATCGTGACCGCTCACCCGGCCTGGAAGGTGCACGTCGCCGGCCTGGTGGACATGCTGCCGGTCAGCACGGCCGACGCCCTGAAGCAGGCGGCTGACGACACGCGCACCGCCGGCACGGACGCACACGTTACGCTCTGCGTCGGATATGGCGGGCGGCAGGAGATCGCCGAGGCCGTCCGGATGCTGCTGCTGGAGCAGGCAGCGGCCGGCGTCAGCCTGGCGGACCTGGCCGGCACGGTCTCCGAAGACCACATCGCCAGGCACCTGGCCGGAGACGGCCAGCCCGAGCCTGACCTGATCATCAGGACCAGCGGTGAGCAGCGCATGTCCAACTTCCTGCTCTGGCAAAGCACCGGCGCCTACCTGCATTTCTGCGACTGCTACTGGCCGGCCTTCGGAGAGGTCGACTTCCTCAGGGCATTGCGCGACTTCGCCAGGCGATCGTCGGCAGCGAGCAGCTGAGGATGCGCGTTGCGGTGTTTCTCGGCAGCTCAGCCGGCCGCCAGCCGGAGTTCGCCGCAGCCGCCGCCGAGTTCGGGACCAGCCTGGCGCGGGCTGGCGTCGGAATCGTCTACGGCGGTGCGAGCGTGGGCATGATGGGCGCGTTGGCAGACGCGGCGCTGGCGGCCGACGGCGAGGTCATCGGGGTGATTCCGGGCAGTGTCTTCGCTGCTGAGATTCCGCATCCGGGCCTGACTCGGATGGAGATCGTCGGCACCATGCATGAGCGCAAGGCCCTGATGGCCGCTCTCGCAGACGGCTTCGCCGCGCTGCCGGGTGGCCTTGGCACCCTGGATGAGCTGTTCGAGATCCTGACCTGGCAGCAAATCGGGCTGCATGCCAAGCCAGTCGCGCTCGTCGACGTCTGCGGCTTCTGGGACCCGCTGGCCAGGATGCTGGACGGGCTGGCAGCCGCCGGGTTCGTGCCGCAAGTCACCCGCAACTCCCTGGTCCGGGTGCGGGATGCCGCAGAGTTCCTCGGCCTGCTGGGCTCTGCGAGCACGCTGCCAATCCAGGCCACCAACGACGCGGACCAATGACCGACCAGATCGAGGAGAGCGACCGCGACGCAGCGACCGCGACGCAGCGGCGACGACGACGCTGCGCTGCTGACGATCGCGGCGCTGTTCGCGGTCTCGATCCCGGTCGACTTCGTGACGCCCTGGGCGTTCGCGCTCTGGGTGGCGTCTGCTCCGGCCGCACGGGCCGTCAGGCGACGCGCGACCAGAGCCGAGCAGGGGGAGTCTGCTGACGACCAGGACTCATGACGGGATCTGGTTGGACAGGCAGAACGGGTGACCGGCCGGGTCGAGCAGCACCCGCCAACGGTCGGGGGCGGGCTGAAAACCCGGGAGCGTCGCGCCGAGCCGGACCGCCTCCGCCTGCGCGGCGTCGAGGTCATCGACGGCGAGATCCAGGTGCATCTGCTTGGGCACGGCCGGATCTGGCCAGGTGGGCTGCTGGTAGTCGGCGACCCGTACGGTTGCCAGCCAGCCATGGTCAGTCTTCACCGCGCAGAAGTCGTCGCTGGTGAACGCGACCTCGCCGCCGACGAGTTCGGCCCAGAAAGCGGCAAGCGCGGACGGGTCGGAGCAGTCCAGGGCAGTTGACGCGAGTCGAGCTGTGGTCATGACGTAAGGCTAGCGAACCGTACCGACATCGCCCTTGGTCGCGGCAACTGTGGTAGCCAGCAGGAGCCCTGCGGTCGTCACCGGGCCGAGGCCGCCCGGCACCGGGGACAGCGCGCCGGCGACCCCCTCGACCGCCGGGTCCACGTCACCCACGAGGCTGCCGTCGGCTGCGGCGCTGGTGCCGGCGTCCACGACGACCGCGCCCGGCCGGACGTGTGCCGCGGCAATGAGGCCAGGACGGCCGGCCGCGACCACGAGTACCTCGGCTTGGCTGGTGACTGCGCCCAGGTCCGGCGTGCGCGAGTGGCAGATGGTCACCGTGGCGTGGCGGGCCAGCAGAAGCGCGGCCGCCGGCTTCCCGACGACGGCGGAGCGGCCGACGACAACGGCCCGCCGGCCGGACAGCTGAACCTCGTAGCAGTCGAGCAGCCGCACGACGGCTTGAGCCGTTGCCGGGGCGAACGCCGGCCTGCCAACGGCAAGCCGGCCGAGTGACACGGGGTTGGCGCCGTCGACATCCTTCGCCGGGTCGATTGCCTCGGCGAGCTCCGCCGCCGTAGCGCCGGCGGGTACCGGACTCTGCAGGACTATTCCGTGCACCTGCGGATCGGCAGACAGCCGGGCCAGCTCCGCTGCGATCTGGCCGGGCGCCGCTGCCGCGCCCAGGTCGGCGATCTGACACTCGATGCCCAGCCGCGCGGCAGCGCTGCCGAGCGACCGCACGTACCAGGCAGCACCCTCGTCCCTGGTGGCGACCACGATTGCGAGCCGGACCGCAATGCCGTTGGCGGCGGCAGCGTCCACCGCGAGTGCGGCTTGCGCACGCAAGCTGGCGGCGAGCTCCCGCCCATCGAGCCGCCGCGCCGTCACCGCCGCAGCTCCGCGCGAACCGCCTCGGTGACTGCGGTGGCACGCGCGAGCAGCGCGTCGACCCCGGCGATGACCGTGCCATAGCGCTCGCGGGCAGCGCGGTCGGTGATGCCAGCCAGGTTGACTTCGACGTTGAGCCTGGCGGTCGCCGCCGCCGCCCGGATTGCCTCCGCCGCGGCCGCCACGTCGCTGAGCACCGTGCGGTTGCCGGCCGGCCGCAGCATCTCGGCGAGGTCGAGCAGGCGAGCGGCCGCGGTGATCACTGCCGCCGGCGGCCCGGCTGCGGTCACCAGCGCCGCCGCGACTGCGGCAGACTTTGCTGCCTGGTGCTCGGGGGTGTCCTTGGGGAGCCCATAGGCGGCAGCTACCGAGCCGAACGCAGCGGTGTCGGCTGCAATGAGGCCCGCGCACTCGGTGCGCAGCCGGTCCGACTCGCTCAGGACGCGCTCGATGACCTGTGCCGCAGCCGCGTACCGGGGACCGGCGGAGTACCGCGCGACCATCGCCAGCAGGGCGGCAGCCTGCGCCGCGTGCAGGGCCGCAGCCGCGCCACCACCCGGCGCGGGCGTCCTCGCGGCTAGCTTCTGCAGGAAGCCGCTTATCGTCTCATCGCGCCCAACTGCCTGATCGCGCGCAGCTGTCTCGTCGAGCGCTTCCGGTTCGCACACCAGGCGATCTCCCGTCCGTCGTGACCTGCCTGCCGCTGGCAGGTTACCCTCGGCGCTCGGGGCAGACCCGGTCAGATCTCCCTGGTGCGCAACCGCCGCGCCGCCAGCACGAGCGCGGCGCCGCTGGCAGCTACCGTGATGCCGAGCGCAGGCAGGAAGTGCGGCAGCTGGTGCGCGCCGTCGGCCAGGTCGGCCGGAGCGGTGATCAGCGCGCTCGGCAGCCAGTCCGCGATCGCGTTGAGAGTGCCGAGGACCGGCAGCGCGAGCAGGATCATGAACGCGATGCCTGCCGCGGCGAGCGTGCCGCGGCCAAGGCCGGCCGCAAAAGCCGTGACCGCGACGGCGAAGACGAGGTACACGCTGCCGCAGAGCATGCCGCCGAGCACGCCGGCCACCGGCAGTGAGCCGATGAGCTGCGTGGTCTCGAACCACGCCGCGAGCGTGCCGAGCAAGTACGCCACAGCGCCGGTGACCGCATAGGCGGTGAAGCGCGGCGTGACGAGCCGCCAGATGCTGGCGACCCGGGTGCGCAAGAAGGTCGCCAGGCCCGGCCGTGCGTCGAAGCTGAAGGCCTCGGCGGCCAGCACCACCAGCAGGACCAGCCCGACGAGAGTTGCCTCGGTGACATAGCTGGCCAGGCCGTCGGCTGCGGTGGGCGGCGGGACGGAGAGCTGAGCTCCGTGGCCTACGTGCCGCAGCAGCGTGCTGGCGTACCTGGTGAAGGCCGGCTCGACCAGGCCGATCGCGACGAAGACCACGCCGAGAGCGAATGCCCGCGGAGTGCGGAAGAGCCGCAGCCACTCCAGCCGCCACACGTTCATCCGGCGCACTCCTTAACTTGCCGTCAGGGCGAGGAACGCCGACTCCAGGTCCGCGGCGGCTGGCTCGCAGGAGACCTGCCGGGCACCGCAGCCGGCGATGGCGGCCGGGATGCCGCGCTCGCCTGCCTCAAAGCTCACGGCGTCCACCCTGATTGTGTCCGGACTCGAGAGCTCCACCTTGCTCGCCCAGCCAGCTGACTCGATCGCGGCAGCGACCGGCTCCGCATCGCCGGCGATCCGGACCAGCCAGCTCGGGCTCAGGTAGGATTCGATCAGCTCGCTCGTGGTGCCCTGGTACAGCAGCCTGCCGCCGCGGAGAATCCCGACCTGATCGGCGACCCGTTGCACGTCGCCGAGGATGTGACTGGAGAAGATCACGGTCCTGCTCCCGCGCATCTCGGCGACCAGGTCCAGGATCTCGGCGCGGCCGGCTGGGTCCAGCGTGGCGGCCGGCTCGTCCAGGATCAGCAGTTCCGGGTCGCCCACCAGCGCGCAGGCAAGGCTGAGACGTTGCACCATGCCGCGCGAGAACCCGCCGACGCGCCGCTCGGCGACATCAGCAAGGCCCGCGATGCCGAGCGCTGCGGCAACCTGGGTGCTCCCGCCGACCTGTGACGCAGTCAGCGACCGGGCCAGTTCGACCGTCTCACGCGCGGTGAGCCAGCCGTCGAACTCGGCAACGTCTGGGCACACCGCGACCCGAAGCCGGCCGACGGCGACATCGACGGTGCCGCGGTCGGCCCGCCGGGTACCGGCCAGGATCGACAGCAGCGTTGTCTTGCCTGCCCCGTTCGGGCCGACAAGCCCGTAGACACTGCCCCGCGGCACCGAGATGGCCACGTCGAACAGGCCGGTTCCGTCATAAACGCGGGTCAGGCCGGACGTCGTCACCGCCATCGCGCCGCCGGACAGAGGCTGGCGGCCAGCGCGCTGCCGGGCCTGACCCGCCGTTAGGTGGCGGGCGGTGCCAGCGGCCGGCTGGGCGAACGTCGTTTCCGCCCGGATGGGCACCAATCCAGGCGGTCCTTCCGGCGACGGCGCGGCCCGCGCGCCTGTCTTTCCCGAGGTCCGGTCCGCACCGAAGAACAGGTAGAGCAGCGCCCCGAGTGGCGCGCTGACCAGCAAGATAATCAGAACCCAGACCAGTTTCGGCAGGTTGCGCGCCGACTTGTCCCTGGCGAGATTAACCAGGCAGTACACGTCGAGACCGAGGATCAGGACCCCGATCGGGATCAGCGCCGGGAGCGCGCCGGGCAGCGGGTGCCGTGGCGCGCCAGCCACCAGGCCCGCGGCTAGCGCGCCAGCTCGCAGCCCGCTGGTCACGCCGGGCCCCAGTGCCGTTGCACCCAGGCGGAGACAAGGTCCAGCACCTCCGCGCTGACGGGCTGCCGGGTCGCTCGCCGGTACCCGCCCAGGCCTACGCTTTGCGGATCGGGCCGCAGCAGGTGGTTGAGGTCGCCCACGACATGACCCTCGTAGGGGCCTCGTGCCAGCTTGCCGATCGCCTCGATGTCGGCCGGCGGCACCTGCAGGTCGTGGCCGCCGGTGATCGCGAGCACCGGTACCGTGACCCGGCTCAGCGCGGGTGCCGGGTCGTAGCGGACGAAGTCGCGGACCCAGCGGGCATTGACCCGGACGCCCTGCATCCGGATAACGTCCGCAGACGACGCCATGATCCTTTCCTGGTTCTTGCGCTGGCTCCTGGCTACGTCGGTGCGCATGAGCCTGAGGATCAGCCGGGTGGCCGACGGCAGCTTGTCTGCCAGCTGCCCGGCCTGCCAGGCATTTATCTCGGCACCGGTCCGGGCCGGACCAGACAGCAGCACCGCGCCGGCGACGCTCCCGTCTGCGGCCATCTGCGCCGCACAGAAAGTGCCCTCACTGTGCCCGATCGCCAGCAGCGGAAGGCCGGCGCTGCGGGCGGACAGCCAGCCGAGCGCTGCACATGCGTCGGCCAGCCGCTGCTGCATTCCGGTCGTGAGATAGTCGCCGCCGCTGGCGCCGACGCCGCGCTTGTCGTACCGCAGCGTCGAAACGCCCACTCCGGCCAGCCTGTCCGCCACCGCCCTGGTGATCCCGCCGCGCAGCCGCTGGCCGCCCGGCAGTCTGACGTCGGAATTCCGGTCCGTCCGGCCGGAACCGACGATGAGCAAAGCAGCCGCGAAGGGGGTGCGGGCTGGCTGGAACGTCCCGGCGAGGGTGCATCCGTCGCTGTCGAAGCTGACGTCCTCGCCGCTCGCCAGCCCCCTCTCTGTCTTGACGCTCATCGTTGCTCCTTCGCGCCGGGCTTGCCCGCGGGGCCGGGCTTGCCCGCGGGGCCGGGCTTGTCGGCGGGCAGCAGTACCGACGCCAGCAGGCGCCTGCGCCTGCCTCGCGTGGGCCCGTTGGCCCGCAGCGGCTGCAGCACCCGGTACAACTCGCGCATCAGGCCGGCGAACTCGGAGTCGTCGAGCCACAGGCCCTCTATCCCGAACGCCACCCCGTCCCTGAGCAGGTCCACGTTGCCCTGCTGCAGGTAGCGGTCGAAGTCGGCGAGCAACCCGGCGGTGAAGGCCATGAACATCTGCCGGTGGTCCTCGGTGCTCATGGCGTCGAGGTCGGCTACGCCCACGCGCGCCGCTGCCAGCCGGAGCACGTAGGTCCGCTCCACTGCGCCGCGGATCCGCCGCTCAGCGACCACCTGCAGCACCCCAGCGCTGACCAGCTTGGCTACGTGCCGGTACAGGCTCGCTGGGGGGACGTCGGACAGTTCCGCGCTGAGCTGTGACGTTGTCAGCGCCCGATCGCCGAGGAACGCCTGCATGATGCGCAGGCGCACCGGGTGCAGCAGCAGGTCCGCGGAGTCGGGCACGAGCAGCAGCCTATCTTATCGATCTCAGTTCTGATAAGCCTCTCAGAACTGAGATTGTAGCGTGACACTGCACCGCGGTGATGTCCAGGCGCCGCGGCGATGCCCAGGCCGTCGCCGCGGCGCAGGTCACTACAGCGACCTCAGGGCGTCGATATCACGGCGCTGCTACCACCGCCGCTGCGCTCCGCTCTCGCGCGCTGCGCTCGATGCAGAACTCGTTACCCTCCGGATCGGCGAGGACTACCCAGCCAGAGCCGTCCGCCTGACGGTGATCTTCGACCAGGAGCGCGCCGATGCCAAGCAGCCTGGCGACTTCCTCGTCCCGGCTGCGTTGTGTCGGCATCAGGTCCAGATGCACCCGGTTCTTGACTGTCTTGCCCGCCGGGACCGGGATGAACAGCAGGCTGATCCCGTTGCCGTCGACTATCCGGCCCGCCGGATCGTCGGGATGGTTCGGGTCATCCGGATCTTCGCGCCAGCCGGTGACGTCGCTCCAGAACAACGCCTGACGGTACGGGTCGGCGCAGTCGACGGTAATGCTGCGAATACTGAGCATCGTACTTCCCTTTGCACACGGGCGCGCTGACGCGGGCGCAGGCGTCAATCAGGGATGCCGGCGGAGGCGCGCTGGGTTCGCGAGTCAGACATGGCGGCCTCCTTTCGTCTCAGTGACGCTGCCGGAGAGTATGCCAGCACCCATCCGCGGCGGCGACCGGATATAGTACGTGCGAAGGGGAGTAGTCCTTCCGCTGGCAGGCCGACATACCGGCGCGACGCGCCCGGTCGCCAGGCCACTTCGCAGGTGGCGGACGAGACCTTCGGCTGTCGAGTCGTATCCGGCCGAAGATGCTCCCCATCCGGGAATCCTCGGGCGGCCGAGCCTAAGGACGCCTGTTCATGTCCCAGCTTGCGGTGGTAGGCATCGCGTTTTCGGTGGTCTTCCTTGCCGAGCTGCCTGATAAGTCCATGTTTGCCTCGCTGGTGCTGGCCACCAGATACCGGCCGAGCTGGGTCTGGGCGGGCGTGGCGACGGCGTTCGCCGTGCACATGGTGATCGCGGTCACGGCCGGCCAGCTGCTCACCCTGCTTCCGCAGCGAGTCGTCGACTCGGTGGTCGCTGGGCTGTTCGTCGCCGGAGCGGCATACCTGTGGGTCGCCAGCTTCCGGGCGCCACGGCCCGGCGACGCCGATGCCGCCAGCCAGAGCAGCGTGCCGCCATCATTCCTGCGCGCCGCCGGGACCAGCTTCACTGTCATCTTCATGGCCGAGTGGGGCGACATCACCCAGCTGACAGCGGCTAACCTGGCCGCGCGGTACGACCCGGTGCTGGTATTCGCCGGGGCGACCCTCGGCCTTTGCGCGGTCGCCGCGATCGCCGTGAGCGTGGGCGCCAAGAGCCTGAACCGGATTCCCATGGCCTGGATCAACCGGCTCACCGGTCTGATCCTGCTGGCGCTGGCCGTTCACGCGGCTTTCGCAGCGGCCGCCCGCTTACGGGTGACGGGCCGAGCCCGGCACCCGACCTTGACGGCCCGGCCGGAGGCGTGACTGGATTGTGAGGAAGGACGCACCACCTGGAGGCGCTGACTGTGGCGACGACACCGACCGAGGCGCTGCGCCGCAAATACGCGCAAGAGCGCGCCAAGCGGTTGCGCCCCGACGGCAACGACCAGTACCTGGCCCTGTCTGGCCGGTTCAGGCACTACCTGGCTGACCCCTACATCGAACGGGTCGAGCGCGAGCCTAAACATGACCACGTCACCGTGGCGTTCATCGGCGGGGGATTCGCCGGCCTGCTGACCGCCGCGCGGCTCCAGGACGCCGGGATCGGCTCGGTGCGCATCGTGGAAAAGGCCGGCGGATTCGGCGGTACCTGGTATTGGAACCGCTATCCGGGTGCGCAGTGCGACACGGCCGCGCTGATCTATATGCCGTTGCTCGAGGAAACCGGGCACATGCCCGCCGAGCGTTACGCTCATGCGCCGGAGATCCTCGAGCACTGCGACCGGATCGGCAAGCAGTATGGCCTGCACGACGACGCTCTCTTTCACACCCAGGCGACGGACCTGGAGTGGGACGAGACGGCCCGCAGGTGGATCGTGCGGACCGACCGCGGCGACGAGTTCACCGCCCAGTTCATCGGCATGGGGACCGGCCCGCTGCACGTCCCCAAGCTGCCCGGCCTGGCCGGAATCGACACCTTCCGCGGGCATTCGTTCCACACCAGCCGCTGGGACTACGGCTATACCGGCGGTGACCCGGCCGGGGCGCCGATGGACCGGCTCGCCGACAAGCGGGTAGCCATCATCGGCACCGGCGCGACCGCCGTGCAGTGCGTACCGCACCTTGCGAGGTCCTGTCGCGACCTGTTCGTGTTCCAGCGCACGCCGTCGTCGGTAGACGAGCGCGGGAACGCGCCGTTGGATCCTCAGTGGTTCGCACGCATCGCCAGTCCAGGCTGGCAGCAGCACTGGATGGACAACTTCGTCGCCAACATGTCCGCTGGCGAGCTACCGGACCAGGACTTGGTCAACGACGGCTGGACCGACCTGGCGCAGCGCATCAGGGGCAGGCTGTCGGCGCCGCGCTCAGGCCCGGCGAGCTTCGCCGACCTGCTCGCCGACTTCGAGAACGCCGACCACGAGAAGATGAGCGAGATCCGGGCCAGGGTCGACGCGATCGTCGCGGACCCGGCGACCGCGCAGCGGCTGAAGGCGTGGTACCGGCAACTGTGCAAGCGGCCCTGCTTCCACGACGAGTACCTCAGCGCTTACAACTTGCCGGCGGTCCACCTGATCGACACCGACGGCAGGGGAGTGGAGCGGATCAGCCCGGCCGGAGTCGTCGCGGCTGGCACACAGTACCCGGTCGACTGCATCATCTACGCCTCCGGGTTCGAGGTCGGCACCGAGCCGACCCGCCGTTACGGCTTCGATCTCACCGGCCGGGACCGGGTCCGCCTGTCGGAGCACTGGTCGGCGGGAATGCGGAGCATGCACGGCGTGCACGTGCACGGCTTCCCGAACGCCTTCCTGGTTCAGCTCGGCCAGGGCGGCAATTTCGTGGCCAACGTCCCGCACAACCTGAACGACGCGGCCAGGACCGTAGCCGCTGTCGTCGCGCACATGACCCGGCGCGGCTTCGACACGGTCGAGGTGACCAAGGACGCCGAAGCCGCCTGGATGCAGCTGCTGGCCCCGAACCCGGTCATGGCGTCGTTCCTGGCCGGCTGTACTCCCGGCTACTACAACAACGAGGGCCAGGGACCGAGCCCGCACTCGCTGCTGGCCGGCTACTCGGCGGGTGCGCCCGCCTACTTCCGCTACATCGAGCAGTGGCGTAACTCCGGCGACTTCGCGGGACTGGAGTTCACTGGCCGCGATTGACCCGCGCCAGTGCGGACTCCGCCTCGCGGACTAGGTCACCGACGAGATCGGCGGCCGGCCTGATATCGGTGATGAGGTCAATTGCCTGGCTGGCCCAGACCGGGACCGGCGGCAGTTCGCCCCGGTCCACTGCCCGCTGGTATGCCGGCCTAGCGGCCCTGTCGGCGGCTAGTTCGTCCTCGCGGCCGCGCCCCTGGTCGATCACCGGGTGACGGACGGTGCGCGCCAGGTACTCACGCGGCCAGCCGGTGTCCCGGACGATGTCGAGCACGGAGCTGCGCTCGGTCTGCTCGCCGTTGCTGTCCAAGATCGCCTCTTGGACTGACGAGTCAGCCAACGATTCCGGCGTTGCCAGGAACCTGGTCCCGATCAGGGCACCGGCGGCCCCGAGCGCCAGTGCTGCAGCGATGCCTCGGCCGTCGGCGATCCCGCCGGCCGCCAGGACCGGCGTTGGTGCCGCCAGATCGGCCACCACCGGGACGAACGACATCGTGGACCTGCCCGCCTTCCCGCTGTGCCCGCCCGCCTCGGTGCCCTGCGCGACGATGACGTCCGCGCCCGCATCAACGGCCTGGCGGGCCTCGTCCAGATTGGTGACCTGGACGATCAGCTTCACGCCGGCGCCGCGCACGACCGGCGCGAGCGGTCGCAAGTCACCCGGCGTCCTCACGTCCACCGCCGACCAGGCCGAGACCGCCGCCTTCCGATACTGCCGCGGCAAGGGCGCCGCCCGCCGAGCCGCCCATTGGCGCAAGCGCAATCGGGTGCGGTATCGAGAACAGGTCAGTGAATGCCGTCCGAAGTCCCATGATCTCCATTGTGGCGGGGCTCGTTGTGGCCGGGGCTCGATGCCGGGTACGCCACCTGTCGGTCACCGGTCTTTCTGCCGTTCACCGGCCTGAGTCGCTCGCGGGCTCGCTGCCCGAGATTCGGCCGGCCGCATCCTCTGCCGCGGCGGCCGCTAGTCCGGCGACGACCTGCGGGTACAGCTTGCGGAGAGAGCGGTGCACCAGCCGGCCCGCCAAGGTCTGATCGAAGGACGCTGCCCAGCGGATGTGCGTCCCGCTGGCTGCTGGCGTCAGGGTGATCTCGGCGCGGTAGTTGCGGACCGGAATGCCCCCGATCACCGTATAGGCCAGGCGCCTGCCTTCCTCGGCGTCGAGGATCTTCTCGACTGAGACCGGGCGGACGAGCCCGTAGCGGCGCGACGATCGCAGCCAGTAGACCGCTCCAGGACCACGCGGTGAGGTCTCACCGGGGGACCGGTAGGCGGCTTCGCTCCACGGTCCCCACCGGGAGTACGTCGTGATGTCGCTGACCAGCGCCCAGACGTCGTCGGCTGCCGCGGCCGCGATCTGCTCGGCTTCGACGTGCAGCTTCCCCATCGGTCCACGCTCCCGGCCAGCTAGCCCGCATGTACCACTTGGTACATGAACCAGATGGTACACTTAACTATGACAGCGTCGCAACCGCGGGAGCGCCTGCTGGCTGCCGCGCTAGAGCAGGCCATGCACGGCGGGATCGCGGGCATGAGCCTGCGCGAGCTGGCCAGGGCAATCGGCACCAGCCACCGGATGCTGCTGTACCACTTCGGGTCACGGGAGGGCCTGCTGACGGCGGTCGCCTACGCGGTCGAGGAAGCCCAGCGAGCCGAGGTGGCACAACTGGTCGCCGTCGACGCCCGGCGCCTCTGGCAGCACTTCAGTGACCCGGTGCTGTGGCCAGCCGAACGCCTGTTCTTCGAGCTATACGGCCAGGCGCTGGTCGGCCGTCCCGGCACCGAAGAATTCCTCGGCAACGCGATAGAGCCGTGGGTCACCGCGATCGCGCCCGCCCTCAGCAGGGAAGCCGGCCTGGACGAGCGGACCGCACGGCTAGAAGCCCGGCTGGCCGTCGCCGTCACCCGTGGCCTGCTGCTCGACCTGCTCGCTACCGGCGACCGCCAGGGCGTCACCGAAGTCTTCGAACGCTACGTGCAGTACACAGAGTCCGGCTACCGCCCTGACGCAAACCAGCCCGGTCAGCCCTAGCCCGGCAGCGGCCGCGAGTGGCCCGGCCGGTCAAACCTGGAGCCAGTGCACCCAGCCACCATGCCCCTCGGTCATTGCCAGCGTCGCCTCGCCGTCACGCACCAGCAGGAACGGCCCCGGACCGCGGTAGCCGGCGGGCTCGGGAACACCGGGCACTACCCCAGGTGCCTCATTGGCCAGCCAGACGCAGTCCAGCTCGCGGACGGTGCGGGCGAACTGCTGACGGTCGTGCGCTGACAGGTATGCCAGCACCGCGGAGTGGTAGATGACCAGCGTGGCCCCGGCGGGAGCGCGGTCGGCCAGGGCCACCAGGTCCGTGCGCAAGTCGCCGCGGTACACGGGAGGCGGATCGCGGCGGGCGGCCGTGATCGCGGCGGCCAGCCGCTGCTCCCTGTCGCCCTCGCCTGGCCAGACCAGGCACGACAGCCAGTGCATGTCATCGTCGCTGGTCACGTCGAGCGGATTGAGGTCGAGCCCGGCACGCCAGACTATCGCCGGCACCTGGTCCGGCACGGGCACCGGACCGCGCACCCCGCAGCGCAGCACTGGCGCAGCCCCGTCCGGCGCGGCCACCTGCTGGCCGTCGTAGTCGTAGGAATAGCGGTCGAACAGCAGGGTGAGTCCCGCGCTCGCGCCGACCTCGATCAGCGCTACTGGCTCGGTCAGTTGCGCGAGGGCGGGCAGCAGCGTGGCGCAGCGCGCAGGCTCGTTGGTCTGCGTACGCCGCGCCAGCATGATCCGGGACAGGTCAGCCGGTCTCTCGCTGACCAGCGCACGCAGATCGCCGATCGCGGCCGGCCTGCCGAGTAGGTACCGCGCCGCGGCGAACAGCAGAGGAAAGCCAGCACGAGTTGGTCGGCGGCGACCGCGTTCGCGAGCGACTCGTAGGCCTCGCTGAGGCCGCGGGCTTCGCGCGCCCACTGCCAGTAGTTCTCCGCGGTACTGGCGACCGGGTCGAGCCCGCTCATGCTCACATTCCGACGTTACCGTCCGCCACTGCGGCCACGGCAACGCGCCTGCACCGGCAGGCGCCGACGTTTCATGGACCCGGACCGACGTTTCACGGGTCCGGACCAACACTTCACGGGATCGTGCCGTTCTGCCGCCCGTTATAGACCGGTCTATGGTCGGCAAACCCATGAAACGTCTTGGGCTGCTATCGACCGGCGCGGACCGCGGTGACGACAACCGTGGTGTAGGCCATCGTGAAGCTGCCGCCCATCGCGTCGATCGCGGCTCCGGCACTCTCCGTCACGATGGCCAGCTTTCCCGCCGGGACCTGAGTGAGTCCACCGAGCGTGGGCAACTGGTCCAGCCACTCGTCCCTGGTGTAGGTGCGCTTCCAGTCGAACCGCCACTGCTCCGGCTCGCCGAACCCGCCTGCCTCGCGGATCCCGTCGGCGATCCTTGCGAACAACGGCTGGTAAAGGTCCAGCGCCGACCCCGTCGGCCGATGGCCGGGGATCACCGGAGAGTCCGGCGCAACCTGCCGGTACACCCTGCCGACCGCCTCCGTCAGCTCCGGCGGGGCCTGGAACACGTGATGAAACGGCGCGAGGCGGCCGCCCGGTCGCAGCACCCGGGCCGCCTTGGCCGCACCGACGACCGGGTCCACCCAGTGCCAGGCCGTGCCAGCGATGACTGCATCGAACTTCCGCCCGGCCGGCTGCCAGTCCTCGAACGTCGCCACCTCGACATCGACCCCGGTGTGCCGCGCGAAGTCGGCCATCCGGGCGTCGGGCTCGACGCCGAGCACCCTGCACCCGGCCGCCTGGAACTGCCGGGATGCGGTGCCGGTGCCGCAGCCGACATCGACAACGTCGGCGCCGGGGCTGGCGGCGACGATTCGCGCCACCATCTCGTCGGGGTAGCGGGGTCGCGTCCGGTCGTATCGCCCGGCGTCCGCGCCGAATGACTCGGCTACCTGCCGGATTCGCTGGGACCGGGGATCGTAGGAGATCGCTCGCTCCGGTGGCTCCGGCTCCGGTGGCGTTGGCCCCGGTTGCTCCGGCCGCGGTGGCTGCCCTGCTCGGCCTGACGATATAGTGGGCATGTGCCCACTGTAGTGAGCACATGCCCACTTGTCGACCGGCGACCGGCGACCGGCGACCAGAAAGGAACGACGCGCGGTGCCAACCGGTGTGCACATTCGCGACGTGCGCGATCAGCTATTCGATGCGGCTGAGCGTGTGCTGCTCCGGGACGGCCCGAACGCCCTGACGAGCCGCGCCGTGACCACCGATGCAGGCTGCGCAAAGGGAGTCCTGTACCGGCACTTCGAGGACTTCGACGCGTTCCTGGCCGAGCTCGTGCTGGATCGCCGCGACCGGATGCAAACCCAGGCCGAGGCCTTGCGCAGAGCCGCCGGCACCGGCACCATCACTGGCAATCTCGCGGTCGCAGTCACTGCCTTGTTCAGCTCGGTTGCCGTCGCGATGGTCGCCCTTGTCACGTTCCGGTTTGAACTGCGCGTCCGGCTGCGGCGCGTGTGGCCAACGGGCGTTCCCTTGCTGACCGAAGCGGTGGCGATGGTCGCCAGCTACCTGACCGCGGAGCGCGACCTGGGCCGCATCGCGGCCGATGCCGACATCGGCACGCTCGCCCCGACGCTGATAGGGGCCGCGCACTTGCTGTTCGCCGACCAGAAAGGTGCCGCGCCGGAGCCCGCTGCCGTCTGCCGGATGATCACCACCGTTCTCGCCGGGGTCGCCCGGGGGCCGGGATCGTCGGACAGCGGGAACCTGCTCGGTACGCCGACCTGACAGCGGATCGCACGGCCGGGAACGGCGCAAACCGCGCGGCCGCCCTGACCGTCCGCAGTCGCCGTCCCCCGGTAGACGGACATTTCTTCCGCATCCGCCATCTGGCTTGTACTGTTCAGACGACATGCCGGAAGGAGATCCGATCGCAGTGCGCTTCGCGTGGGTGTTCTGCCTTGTTCTCGGCATTGGCTGCCTTATCGGCGGCGGCATCCTGGGCGTCGCCGCCGTCCGCCAGGCAACGGAAGCCTCTGCCTACGCGAGCGCGGGAGCGTGCCCGGCCAGCGTGCCGCTCACCGCCGACTGCCGGCAGGCTGTGCCGGGTACGATCGCCGGCGTCGCCGAGGTCGGCGGCAAGAGCCCCGACTATGCGATGGATGTACAGACCAGTAACGGCGTCGTGCACGTCACCTTCGCCGCGGACAGCCCGCTGCTCGGCTACGCTGTCGACGGTGATCCCGCGCTGGTGACCATGTGGCGCGGGATTCCAGTGTCGGTGTCGGCTGACGGCCGGACCGAGCCGACCGCTGCGGTCCCCGACGTGGCAGCCACCAGGGACCTCGGGGAGAGCGAGCAAGCTGCCGGGGTCGGGCTCTTCTTCGTCCTCGGCGCGCTGGCGATGCGACGCAACCGCATCCTCGGCCGGCAGCCCCCGCTGCGGCCGGCCACCGCGGCGGGCATCATGGCACTTGGCCTCGGCGCCGCAGTCATCGCGATCGGCGGCCACGGGCTCGGCGGCAGGCCGTCGAGGCTCGGCCCTGACCTGGCGGCTACCGGCGCGGCGCTCGCGGTCGTGCTCGGCCTGTCCGGGTGGCTCCTTGTCGCCGCACAGCGACGCAACCGCGCCCATCCGGCGGCCGTCGGCGCAGCGCCGTTTTTCCCGCGCGCATTGCGACCGGCGGCGATGGCGGGATCGCCCACGACCCGGGCCGCCGCGCCGGTCCGGAGCCTCCTGCTGGCCACCCGCTGGGCTGCGGTCCTGCGCGGCCGCGCCATGCCCTTGGTCATGCCGGGGCTGACGGTCGCCGTGCTGTTCGGCACCCTGCTGACGGCCAACGACGGCGCGGCAGCACGTGCCTTCCGGCACGCGCCCGCCTGCGCCGGCGAGACAAACCTGGACACTTGCGCCGGCGACTTCACCGCCACCGTGAACGGTGTGCGCACGCCGCTCCAAGGCAATGGCAACTACGCGGATGTGTCCTACGTGACCAGCGACGGGGTCATCAACACCTGGACCACCTTCGACGGGGACAGCAGCGCGCTCGCGCGCGCTGCAATGGCCGACGAGAACCAGCGCACCCCGCTCACCATCAAGGTGTGGCGCGGCGCCATCGTCGGCGCCGATCTCGGCGGCAGCTGGCACTGGGCCCAGGGTGACCCGCCCGGCGACACGATCCCGGCAGTATTCCTGGCCGCCAGCTTCGCGCTGACGTTGCTCATCACACGGCTGCGGGTTCATCGCCGGATCCGCAATGGAGCGTCAGCCCCTGGCACATCGGCCGGGCGACTGCTGATTCCCGAAGACGCAGGCCAGGCCGCCGCTGGCGCGGGCGCGATCATCCTGCTCGGCTACGGCTTCTGGCCAGCTGCCTTCCTCATGCTGGCGGTCCTGTTGTGGCTTGCCCTGTCGGCCTGGCGCACTCGCCGGACCGCCGCCGTGCGCTTCGACCCGGTGGCGGGGTTCTAGGACGGGCCATCGAGCGGCGGCGGATGTCGCGCTGGACCTCAGCTCTCTTGCAGGCGATCAGCCTGTCGCGTACTCGTCGGCCAGACCGGCGCAACCTGATGAGGTTGCTGATCTCCGCGCGGGTGAACCCTGCCTGCCGCACCACGGTCACCACCTGGATCTGGCGCACCGCGACGGGGGAGAAGCTTCGCTGCCCGCCCGATCGCCGGAGCGGGGTCACCAGGCCGCGCTGCTCGTAGCGAATCGCCGCGGCGGTGCACTGCATAGCCGGGTGCACGCTCGGCGCGCACGCACAGCGGACGCAGCGCGGCTGTCGATTTGCCTAGCGGCATCAGCGGTGCTCAGCGTGCACGCAACCGGCATGGGCTGCGCGGGTTGGCTGTTCATGAGCTGCACGCTAAATCCTCAAGCCGACTGCAGGTCAACCCCAGCGCATGTCAGCCGGGAAGCATGCCGTACCGGTCCATCAGCGCACGCTCGGCCTCGGCAGCGGGCGGCTCGGAGCCCGACCATAGCTGCTCCAGTTCGGTGAAATAGCCGTCCATCGCCGGGGCGTGCACAACGAGCAGCCGGGCCGTCTGCCCGCCGCGGTTGCCGAAGGTGTGCGAGGCGCCGTCGGGCACCAGCACGAAACAGCCCGTTCCCCGGACGTAATCTGTGCCGTCAAGGACGAACGTGACATCGCCGTCCAGCACGAAGAACGCCTCCGCGCACCCGGCGTGCCGGTGCGGGGGCGGCATCCGGCCGCCCGGTGGCAGCGAGCGCTCCATCAGCGAGAAACGCCCGCTGGTGGTGGCA
>DAHVAR010000252.1 GCA_027314515.1 Actinomycetota bacterium | reverse complement strand
GGCGATGTCGCGGTCCTGAAGACGGATGTCGCGGTCCTGAAGACGGATGTCGCGGTCCTGAAGACGGATGTCGCGGTCCTGAAGACGGATGTCGCGGTCCTGAAGACGGATGTCGCGGTCCTGAAGACGGATGTCGCAGGCCTCAAGGCGGATGTCGCAGGCCTCAAGGCGGACGTAGCAGGCCTCAAGGCGGACGTAGCAGGCCTCAAGGCGGACGTAGCGGAGATGAAGCTGGGGATACGGGAGATTCTGCGGCGCTTGCCGGAGCAGCCGGCGCCGCGCTGACGACCTTGCGCCCAACCAAAGCGCCCGGCGGATCGCGCAATCCCGAGAAATGCCAGGAACGAGGCTCCCCGCCCGTCCGCACGACTTCCGGCGCTCCCCGTCGAGCATGCCTCGCCATCGGAGGTGATGACCTGCCAGCGGCCAAGGTGAAGCCGCGGACGCGGAAGTCGCGCTGCGCCCGCAGTGGCTTCCGGCTTCCTCATATCCCTTCACAGGCGCGCGGGTTAGGAGCACTTGGCGGCTACGACGGAGCGGAAAGGCACCGTCAGCGTGTAGGTGAAACCGCCGGCAGTGTAGGTGATCTGCGGTACGGCCGATCTTGGGTGGTCGTCTGCGCGAACACGAGATTCACGCTCGCATGCGGTGCAATCGTCGCGGGAACACGTTCGCGCAGCTTCCACATAGGCGAGGTCGGCGGCCAGGGCGATACCAGGCCGATCAGCAGCCAGTTGCCCCGCGTGTGCTGAATCGGCACCAGGTAGGCAGCCGAGGTCATCGTCTCGCCGATGCCGCCGACCAGGCGCACGCCTGTCACCCTGACGGTCTTGGCGGAATAGTTCTGCAATTCGTAGAAGCCGTTGGCAAGGGTCTTGCCCGGGGAGCACTGCACGCCAACTGACCAGTTACTCGCGGTGCCGAGCGGCGGAGTCCCGAACGGGATCTGGGTGACCACAAGTCCCAGGGTGACCCCGATAACCGCTAAGGCCGATCCGGTGATCACCAGCGTTCGCAGCTTCACGTCTCTCAATTCCTTGTTCTGGCCCCTATTCTTGTGCATCCGGAACCGGTGTACCGGAAGGCTTTCTGGCATCGTGGCAAGCGGTTGTCGATCCGGCGGCGGCGATTTCGTAGCGGGAGTGAGGGGCGGCCGGAGACCGGCCCCGTACGACGACCAGGAGCGATCATCATGACGCAGTACCTGCTCGCGCTCTACCGCGACTATGCCGTTCCCGCGTCCCCGGAAAGAAGGAGGCAGGTGTGGGCCGGCGTCAACGCCCTGGGCGACAAGATGACGGACGCCGGCGCGTTCGTGTTCAAGGGCGGCATGCAAGGCGGCCCGGAGTCGGCAACCGTGGTGCGCCAGTCCGGTGATGAGTTCCTGATCACCGACGGGCCGTACACCGAGACCAAGGAGCACCTCGCCGGACTCTGGATCATCGACGCCGCCGACCTCGATGAGGCCCTGGAATGGGCCAAGCGCGCCGCGGCCGCGGAACTGCGGCCGATCGAGGTCCGCCCGCTCTTTGGCGGGGACCTCGATGACGCGATCAGGGCTAACGCGCCCGAGGGGCAGTGACCGTATCCGTGCGGCGGCCGTAGACCTGGCGCAGTGACTGTCGAGGCTGTCTTCCGCCGTGAGTACGGTCGCTGCGTCGCGACCCTGATCCGCTTTCTCGGTGATATCGACGCGGCCGAGGAAGCGGTTCGGGACGCGTTCACCGTCGCGGCCGCCAGGTGGCCGCTGGACGGCCAGCCGCCCAATCCCGGTGCGTGGATCGTCACGACCGCCCGCAACCGGGCAATCGACCGGCTGCGCCGCGAATCGGTCCGTGCGGAGCGGCACGCGCAAGCGCATCACCTGTACGGCGCCGCCGCGGCAGACCATACTCCGCCGCAGGAGGAGACGGTGCCCGATGACCGGCTCCGGCTGATCTTTACTTGCTGTCATCCGGTGCTGAACCAGGCCGCCCAGGTCGCGCTGACCCTGCGACTGCTCGGCGGGCTTGAGACGCCGCAGATCGCGCGGGCGTTCCTCGTTCCCGAAGCGACTATGGCCCAGCGCATCGTCCGGGCTAAGCGCAAGGTCCGCGACGCCCGCATCCCCTATCGTGTGCCCGCTGAGGCATAACTCCCCGGCCGCCTCACGCCCGTACTCGCGGTGATCTACCTGATCTTTAACGAGGGCTACGCGGCGACCGCCGGCCCGCTGCTGCGCCTTGACCTGTGCGCGGAGCCGATCCGGCTCGCCCGCGTCCTCGCCGACCTGATGCCCGACGAGCCGGAGCCGCAGGGGCTGCTGGCGCTGCTGTTGCTGCTGCACGCCCGCAGCGCCGCCCGCGTGACCGCCGGCGGCAGTGCTCTCCACTCCCCGCGCGCTGGCAGCGGCCCGGCCCGCGTCAGCATCTCCCCCGCGCCGGCGCAGCGCAGCGAAGAGGGCCGGCCAGCACGGCAAGCCTGCAGGGCGCAGACGAAGCGAGCCAGGTCGGCGGGCGTGGTCCACAGGCCGGCGGCAGCGGCTTCCGGATAGGTGTTCCAGTCCGGGCGGGCCACCGAGGCGTGCAGCCAGGCCGGCAGGGGCTGCTCGAACGTGCTGTCCGTCATGCCGATCGGCTCCAGCACCAGCTCCTTGGCTGCCTGCGCAAACGGCTGGCCGGCGCAGTCAGTCACCAGCTGCTGCACGACCGCGTAGCCGCCGCCGGAGTAGCGGAACTGGTCCTTGAGCTCCGGGTCCGCGCGCACAGGCGCGGTAGTCGCCGGCGGCGATCCGGCAAGCGACTGCAGTAACGTCGGCGCCGGCGCGCCCGGCCGGTAGCCAGGGAGGAACGGCACCCCGGTGCCGGCGGTGTGCCCGAGCAGATGCCGCAGGGTAATGCCGTCACCTCCGGGCAGCCGCCACGAGGTGAGCATCTCGTTGACGTTCGCGTCGAGATCAGCCTGTCCGCGGGCCGCCAGCTCCAGCGCCACCATGGCAGCGACCGGCTTGGAAGTGGAACCCGCCTGGAACAGCACGCCGGGCGGAGTGCCGTCGGTCACGGCTACCTCTCCCCCGCGGATCACCGCAACACCGCAGGCGCCGGAGCCACGGGTAACGAGCCTGCTCAGCCCTGCTTCGGGCGGGCGCACGGGGTGGCTGCGAGCGGTCATCGCTGCTCCCGCCGGGTCGGCGTCGGCCCGGCAGGCGGGCCGCTGGCAGCCGGGGTGGCCACGGCAGGCATCGCGACATGCAGCATGAGCACCGGCCGGGTTCCCGCAGGACTGTGGCCGTCTCCTGGCGCCCGGCTACGGAACGGCGCCAGCAGCGCGGTGATCTGCTCGGCGAGCAGCCTCAGTTCGTCCGCAGTGAGGTGCAGCAGGCTGTCGCCGAACTGAGCAGCCTCGCGCCACTCGGCCGGCTCGCCGGCCTGGGCCGTCAGCCAGTTCGTGATCGCCTCGAAGTACTGGCGCGCCAGGGCGATCTCGAGTTGCAGCGAAGCCCCGGCAGCGGGGCCCCCAGCGCCAGGCCCGTCCCACTCGGTCACCGCCGCGGTCGCCTGCCAGGGCTTCTCCCGTCCCCGGCCGCCCGGCGCCAGCTCGGCCAGCCCGTACTTCGCCATCTGGCGCAGGTGGAACGAACAGCTCGGCACGCTCTCCCCGATTGCAGCTGCAGCCTGTGTTGCCGTATGCGAACCGTGCTGGCGCAGCAGGGCGATCAGGCGTAGCCGGATCGGGTGGGCGTAGGCGCGCAGCGCCTTGGGGTCTGCGAGACGCACGGTGAGCTTCGCCACAGTTGCAGATCTGGTGAGCCGGGACGCGCGAGCCGTCAATCAGGATTCCCGGTGTCGGACGACCCAGACGGCCGCAGCCCCGAACAGCACCGCGATGGCGAACAGCCCGGCGCTCTGGATCGCCTGGAGCTGCCAGAACTGGCCGGCAGGCTGGTAGATCAGCGTGCTGGTGGCGTGATAGCGCGTCAGCTCCCGCCCGATGCGGACCCCAGGCGGTGGCGGTATCAAAGTTCTGCAGCGCCCGGTTGGCGATCGCGTTCGGCAACGACTGCCCGTGGCTGAGGTACCAGGTGACGAGCAGTGAGCCCGGCGGAGCGGGCCTGTTGATAGCTACTGCGGTTGGCAGGTACTGACCTTGCCAGAATTCGGCATTCGCGGCTGCCGCGGCGAACGTGCCGATCGAGGAGGCGACGGCTGCTCCGGCTCGGCTGTGCGTCAGGGCGCCGAGAAATGCCGCGACGGTCAGCGTCACCGCCATCCAGCCCGCGTACACCGGCGCATACAGGCCGAACCACGGCTCTGCGAGGCGCTCGGCGATATAGGGCTCATCCCACCATTGGAAGACGAGCCCGACCGCAACGGCCGCGGCGACAAGCACGCACCCGACCGCGGCCAGCTTGCCGGCGGCCCAGCGGGTTCTGGTGACGCCCTGAGCCCAGGCGAATGTGACGGTTCCCTGGCCGAGGTCCGGACCGGTCAGCGATGCGCCAGCGAACGCGCCAGTGAAGAACGGCAACAGCAGGGGCAGCAGATAAATCCCGTCGGCGGGCGCGCCTGGCAGGTATGAACCGGTACGGTTCGCATACTGGGGCTGGAGGCGAGCCGGCTCTGCGTGAATGTGAAGCCCCGTGACCACCAGAGCCGCACCATAGAGTCCAAGCAGGCCAAGTGCGATGAGCATGCCCATCCCCTGCTGACGCCAGGCAGCCCGCGGCACGGCCAGCAGCCGCCTGCTCCCGAGCCGGCGGGCAAGCACTTGCGCATCCGGTGCGGCCCGCCCGGGCAGAATGCTGAGCAGCCGTGGCATGCCAGGCAGCGCCGGGGCGCCCTGGATTAGCGCAATGGTGCCCCCGGTGAGTAGCGCGGATATCGCGAGCAGGATCGCGAGCTGAGCGAACTGCAGCGGCCAGAAGTCGCCGGGCTGCGAACGCGGTGAGCCGACTATCGCGAAGTGATGCAGCACGATCCACCCCGCGAGCGTCAGCAGCATCGCGCGGCCCTCGCGCCGGGTGAGCGCTGCTGCCGCCATGCCGAGCGCCAGCCCGGCGATGGTCCAGCCTGCCAGTGCGGGCGCATAGAGGGCGAACGCGTGCATGGTGAAGTACCCGGGCGCGGGCACGTAGATCCGGTACCACCAGCCGAAAACCAGGCCGAGCCCGACTGCCATCGGCACCAGCACCGCGCATGCGGCGGCAAGCTTGCCGAGGGCCCAGCGTGCCTTGCCATAACCTTGGGTCCAGGCGAACGGGGCAGTGCCATCCTCGAGCTCGCGCGCGATCAGCTGGACCCCGACGAACAGCGCGGCCGCCAGCGGGATCGCCTGCATCGCCAGGTCCGGGTACGTCGGCCCGTAGGCCTGCCCGCCCATCTGGCGCCACCATCCCGTGCCCGCCGCAGCTGCCACCCGCCGGAGCACAATCCCGCTCGCGACCAGGGCCGCGACTGCGCCCGCGGACAGTGTCAGCAATACCGATAGCGCCGCCCCGTGCTGCCGCCAGACGATGCGCTGCATGGGCAGGCGGTGCCGCCGCAGGCCGGCCAACCGACTGGCGCTCCGGCGCCGCCGAGCCATGCCGGTAAGTGCCGACAGCGCGGATGTCATCGGGTCGATCCCGTCGGCGCGGCGAGCTCCGGGCCGGGCAGCGCCGTCGCAGATGGCTCACCGAGGTAGGCGAGCACCAGTTCCTCGAGCGCGGTCGGCTGGGCAGTGAAACCAGAAGGTATAGGTTGCCGTCGACCATTGACCCGCACCAGGAGATGCACCTGCGCGCCCGCCTGAGCGATCCGGATCGGGGCCAGCGTCGCGGGCAGGTTTGGCACCTGGTCCGGTGGGCCGGTGAGCACTTGGTGCCCGGCTAGCACTGCATCGATCTGCCCCGCCAGCTGCACGTGGCTGCGGCTGAGGAGTACGAGGTAGTCGCAGATCCGCTCCAGCTCGGCAAGCACATGCGAGGAGAAGATCACCGAGATGCCGTCTGCCGCCACGGCGGCCATGAGTACGCCCAGGAACTCGTGCCTGGCCAGCGGGTCAAGCCTGGCGAGCGGTTCGTCCAGGAGCAGCAGGCGTGGTCGCTTCGCCAGCGCTATGGCGAGCGCCAGTTGCGCCTGGTGCCCGCCTGACAGCCCGCCCACCCTGGCATTCAGCGGAATGCCGAGTTCGCCGATCCGGCGAACGGCGTACGCCCCGTCCCAGACCGGGTTCAGGTTCTGGGCCATGTGGAGCATGCCGGCGACCGACATCCTCCGGTACAGGGTCGCATCCTGGGCGACGAATCCGACTCCGGGCAAGGCGTCCGCCGATCCGGGAACGAGGCCATCCAGCACGCGGATGCTTCCGGCAGTCGCCCGGCGCAGGCCCGCGGCGAGGTGGAGGAGCGTGGTCTTGCCGGCGCCGTTCGGTCCGACCAGCGCCGTCACCCGGCCGGCCGGGATTGCCAGGTTGCAGTCCCTCAGTGCCCAGACTCGGCGATAGCGCTTGCTGACCGCGCGGGCTTCCAGCGCGGTCACGCCGACGCCCCGTCCGAGTACTGGTGCAGGTCGCGGAGTACAGCGCCGACCATCGCCGTGATCCCCTGGTCATCCAGGCCGGCCGCGGCGGCGTCGCGCATCCACGCCGCCAGCCGCTGTGCCAGAGCAGCCTGCTCGGCGCCACTTACTCGCTGTAGCTTCGCCTTGATGAAGGTCCCCTGCCCCGGCCGCCCAGACGCCAGCCCGCGGTGCTCTAGCTCCCGGTACGCCTTCATGACCGTATTCGGGTTGATCGCCAGCAACTCGACCATTTCCTTCACCGTGGGCAGCTGGTCATCCGGGCCGAGCAAGCCGAGCCGCAGCGCCTGCTCGACCTGCTGGACCAGCTGCAGGTAGCTCGGCACGCCTGAGCGATGATCTAGCCGGTAGGCCACCGGACTGAAAGTTACCTGCTGTTTATCTATCGCCATAGTATAAGCATATGAGAAGCGGGCGCGCAGTCAAGGCATCCGTTGCGCCATCGGTGTCTCAGTCACGGCAGTTGGGCCGCGTCAGGTTATTGCGAGTTGTCGCGGCGACGGCTAACATAATTCCACTAACTGATTAGTGGAAGAGTTGTTATGATCGAATTCCAGCTCGACGCTGCCTCTGGTGTCGCCACCTATCTGCAGCTGGTTCAGCAGGTTCATCAGGCCCTGCAGCTTGGCTTGCTCGAGCCGGGCGACCGGCTGCCGACGGCTCAGCAGGTGGTCGCCCAGCTCGCCATCAATCCGAACACCGTGCTGAAGGCCTATCGGGACCTTGAGCGCGAGGGACTGGTGCGAGCCCGGCCAGGTCAGGGGACTTTCGTCATCCGGTCGCTGCCGCGCACCGACCCTGTCGCGCAGAACCGGTTCCTCAGCTCGATGACCGACTGGCTCCGCTCGGCGCGCGCCGAGGGCCTTGGCCCTGATGACATCGAGGCGATCTACCGGACAGCGTTCCGCAATTGCTTCGCCGAAGGTGTGGCATGAGCTTCGTGATAGAGGCCAGCGGCCTCGGTAAGCAGTACGGCCGCCGGTGGGCGCTGCGCGACTGCACGCTTGCGATTCCGGACGGAAAGGTTGTCGGGCTCGTCGGGCCTAATAGCGCCGGCAAGACGACCCTGCTGCATCTGGCTGTCGGGCTGGTTTCGCCGACCTCGGGCTCGATCAGAACCCTCGGCGCCAATCCTGGCGAAGGTCCGGTGCAGCTTGGACGGGTCGGCTTCGTCGCCCAGGACACGCCCGTCTATGGGAAGCTCTCCGTCGCACAGCATCTGCGGATGGGCGCGTGGCTGAACCCGAGATGGGACCCAGGGATAGCAGCGAGCAGGATCGAGCAGCTTGGTCTTGACCCCCGCCAGCGGGCAGGGACCCTTTCCGGCGGCCAGCGTGCCCAGCTCGCTCTCACGCTGGCGATAGCGAAGAGCCCCGAGTGCCTCATCCTCGATGAGCCGGTCGCGAGCCTCGACCCGCTCGCGCGGCGAGAGTTCCTTCGCAGCCTGATGGAAATCGTCGCCGCGCAAGGTATCAGCGTCGTGCTCTCCTCCCACCTGATCGCCGACCTGGAGCGGGTCTGCGACTACCTCGTCGTACTCGTCGGCTCCAGGCTGCAGGTCGCCGGCGAGGTCAGCGACCTGCTCTCATCGCACCACCGGATTTCCGGGCCACGCCGGGATGCGAGCGGCCTGCCTCCAAGTCTGGAGGTCATCGAGGAGAGTCATACAGGCAAGCAGAGCACGTTCCTGATCCGCACCAGCGACCCAGTTCACGACCCAGCCTGGACAGTCCGGCCGGTGACGCTCGATGACCTGGTAATCACGTACATGAGCCGCCAGGCCAATACTTCTGAGCGCACCCGCCGGCCGCAACTGAAAGTCATGTCATGATCCGGTTCACCTGGCTCCAGCTCCGCCTCCAGCTGAGAATCGCTGTGGCCGCCCTGCTCGCTCTCGCCGCCGTCCTGGCGGTCACCGGGCCGCACCTGGCCAGCTTGTACGCCGACAGCGGGATCAGTGGCTGCCACGCCGGCACCTGCGGGACCGCGGCCAGCACGTTCCTCGGCCGGCTGGCCGCCACCAGCCCTTACCCGATCATGTACGTGCTCGGCATCGGGCTCATCATCGCTGCACCCGCGATCATCGGCATCTTCTGGGGCGCCCCGCTGATCGCCCGCGAGCTCGAGACCCGGACGTTCGTCCTGGCCTGGACCCAGAGCATCACCCGGACCCGGTGGCTCGCGATCAAGCTGGCGCTGACCGGACTGGCTGCCATGGCCGTCACCGAAACGCTCAGCCTTATGTATGCCTGGTGGGCAGATCCCATCGGCAAGGCCATCGGCCTCGGCGGCAGCCAGTCCTGGCAGTTCCCGGGCGTCTTCAGCCAGGGCCGGCTCAGCTTCGTGATCTTCGCTACCCACGGCATCACCCCGCTCGGCTACGCAGCGTTCGGGTTCGCGCTTGGGACGGCGGCCGGCGCCCTCATCCGCCGTGCCGTGCCCGCCATCGCCGTTACCCTCGTGATCTTCGCCGTCGTCCAGGTCTCCATGCCGCTGTGGGTCCGCCCGCATCTCATCCCGCCGGACCGGACGGTCGCCAGCGGCCCGGCGTTCTTCGAGGCCGCGGCGATGAGCGTCGGCACGCTTAAAGCTTCCGCCGTCCCCGGCCAGCCCGAAGCCTGGATTCTGGCCAGCGGGCCTATCAACGCGGCCGGGCAGCCGGTCCGCGCGATTCCGCCGTCCTGCCTGTCTCCCTCGGCGGGAAAGGGCGGCTCGCCAGACCTGGGAGCCTGCATGGCCCGGCGGGGCATCCGCGAGGCCATCACCTACCAGCCCGCTAGCCGCTACTGGCCCTTCCAGTGGATCGAGACCGGGATGTTCCTGGTCCTGGCTGCCGCACTGGCCGGCTACTGCTTCTGGCGGCTCGGCCGCAGCCGGACCTGAGGCGCCCGGCGCGGGTTAAGGCATCGCTCCGACGTGGGTGTTAAGCCTCGCTCGCGTCTTCGGGATCGGTCACATCGGCCACCGTGGCGCTGAGGACGGCCAGCACATCCTCGGCCAGGACCGCTACCGCAACGCCATGCTCTCCGGCGCCGAGGGTGATCTCGCGGGTGAGCACGCGCTCGTCGGCGATGACCGGCCAGGCCGTCGTGGCACCGAGCGGCGTGATTGTGCCCCGCTCATACCCGGTGACCTGCCTGGCCACCGAGGCGTCGGGCATGGAAAGACGGCTAACGCCGAGGCGTGCCCGCAGTTTCGGCCAGGAGATCGCCCGGTCACCGGGCACGAGGACGAAGACGTAGTCGCCGTCACCGCGCCGTACCACCATCGTCTTCACCACGTCGGCCGGCGCGACGCCGCGCGCCTTCGCGGCCTCGGCCAGGCTGTGCACCGGGCCATGCCGGATGACCCGGTAGGCGATTCCGGACGAGTCAAGGGCGTCGAGGGCCGGACTGGGCACGGTCGATTATCTCCCGCCGCGGCGAAGTCTCACCGGCACTCCCCCGGCTATGGCGGGTCAGTACGCTCCGCCATGGCGGGATCGGTCGCCCGGCTATGGCCGGATCGGTCCCCCGGCTATGGCGGGATCGGCTCGGCCGGGCCGCGTGGCTCAGTGAGCGGGCCGCGCGGACATCGTGATGAAGTCGCGAGCCCACGAGGGCTCGAAGAATGTCGCCGGGCCCTGCTCCGTCCCCGGCAGCAGCTTGCTGCCATTGGCGGGCGCAGCGAGGCCGCGCCGCCCCGGGTCGTAGCTGACGAATACGGGCCAGTACGGGTTGATATCGAGTTGCATGCCGCGCACGACTCCCGCTCGCACGAGAAGCTCGGCAAGCTGGAGCGGATCGAGAGCCGGGCCGACGACATACACCAGGGCACCGTCCGCGGTGATCCCCAGGCCAGATCGCCACTGGTGCTCGATGCCGGGAACTGAGCTGGCACAGGAGGTCGCGCCGCAGGTCGCGCCCCATGCCTGCCACCTGCCTTCGGCGGCGGCAGTAGGGCGGCCGGCCGCCACCAGCGGGACCAGGTTCTGGCGCACGCCGACCACCTGACTGGTCATGCTCACATCCGAGCCCCATGCGCCGATATTGACGCTCCCGTTAGCGTAGATCACCAGCGAGGCGGCGCCCGGCCGCAGCGCATAGACGGTCCGGCCCTCGGTGTAATAGCCGCCATGCGCGTCGCGCATCTTGAATCCGCCGTTAAACGCCGCAACCAGCGACGCGGCCTGAGCTGGCTCGATCGGGGCGGTATACCGGTACGATCCCCGGCCGGGGCTGATCGACCCTGAGTACAGCCGGGCCGACAGCAATAGCGAGTCCATCCACGCGATCCCGGCAGGCCGCCGGCCGCCCGGCGGGACGAGCGAGGTCACGTACACCGTGCGAAGGCCCCGGACGAGCCGGCCGGCGCCGCGCCAGACGCCCTGTCCCGGCCGGGCCGAGTTGAACGGCGCCAGCGGCGAAGGGGCGGGCAGGCGCCATCGCGGCGCGGTCACCGGCCGGCTGGGGTGCCTGCTAGCGCTCTGCGCGGCAGGCGGCGCCGAGCCTGCGGAGGTGCACGAGGCCAGGATCCAGGGAGCCAGGATCGCCAGGCACGCCGCGAGTACGGCAGTTCGCCGTGAATGCTGAGCGGTCACCGTGCAGTTCTATCACCGCGGCCGTAAAGACCTGGTTAAACGGCGTCCGGCATTGCCCAGTCAACCGCGCGCGTGCGAGGGGACCGGCGCCCGCGAGCCGCGTTCCCGGTTCGAGGGCGCTGGAGGTGCGCGGGCCGAGGTAACCGGGCGTTCCCTCGCATTTGCGGCGCGGTCCGGCCGGGCCGATGATGCAGGAGTGAACGCCTCCGGGGACATCAGGCTGATAGTGCGCGGTGACGACTTCGGCATGTGCCATGCCGTCAACCAGGGCATCGCCGCCGCCTTCGGCGAGGGCATCGTGACCACGTCGTCGGCGATGGCGCCGTGCCCCTGGTTCGGCGAGGCCGTCGAGATCGCCCGGGACCTGCGGATACCGCTCGGCGTCCATCAGCGCTGACCTGCGAGTGGGACTTCTTCCGCTGGCGGCCGCTGACCGGCGGGCCGTCACTGACGAGGGCAGACGGGACCTTCTACCCCTCCGTCGAGCTTGCTCAGCAGCACGTGCAGCTCGATGACGCGGTCCGCGAACTGCTCGCGCAGATCGGCCTGTTCCGCTCGGCCGGCCTGCGCCCCGACTACCTTGACCTGCACATGGGCGCGACGCTCCCGGCGGCGTACGCCGAAGTGTCGGCGCAGGCCGGAGTCCCTTTCCTGTACTCCACGGCGACCTTCGGCAAGCTGACCAGCTATTCCGATCTCAGCCCGCGCGAGGCGACCGGGAAGAAAGCATGGCTGGCCGGCTACCTGCGCGGGCTTGGGCCTGGCGTGCACCTGCTCGTCACCCACCCCGGCGTGCCGGGTTCCGAACTGGAGTCGCTCACCGCGCCCGGATCGGTGCCGTACCGCTGGGCGGCTGAGTACCGGTTGTCCGACCTCGACGTGCTCACCGATCCGGACGTCCGCGCGCTGATCGGCCAGCTTGGCATCAGGCTCTGCTCGCTACCCGAAGCGCTCGCGGGGATCACAGCGTAACGAACTGCTGATGCTGGCTGCCGTCGCGATCACGACCGCCTTGGCGCGAGGGCTGCTCGTTCAGCCCGGGACACGGGATGGGCGCGCGCAGAGTGCGGGGCAGCTAGGCGCGTGACGCCCCGGCGGCGTGGTTCTGGCAAAATCAGTTGCATGACGCTGGAGGAACTGCGGAGGCTTCAGCCGGCCCTGGCGGTCCTGGCCGCGAGGTACGGGCTGACGGAGCTCGCGGTTTTCGGCTCGACGGCACGCGGGGAGTCCACTCCTGCCAGCGACGTGGACCTCATGTACGTCCGGGGACCGCTGGCCCCGCGGGGCCTGGCATTTCTCGCGCTGCAGTCTGACCTGGAGGACCTGCTCGGGCGCCGAGTCGACCTGGTGCCCAGGGAGGGCCTGCACTGGCTGATCCGGGACCAGGTCATCGAGGACGCCGAGATTCTCTATGCCGCATGAGTTCCGGCGGGATTACCTCTACCTGGCCGACATTATCGACAGCGCGCGCACGGTCGCGCGCTGGCTCGCTGATCGCGGCGGGCAGTGGGACGAGGATGAGATCCTGCGGAACGCGGTTCTTCGCCAGCTGAGCGTAGTGGGCGAGGCGGCATCATGCCTGAGCGACGATGTGCGCGGCCGGCTCCCGGACATTTCGTGGCGGGAGATCCGCGGGTTCCGCAACGTCGCGGTGCACGCGTACTTCAGCCTTGACTGGGCCGTCGTGCATGAAGTCGCGACGGTCAACCTCCCCGATATGGCGCCGAAGGTGCTCGCGCTGCTCCGGGCGGAGGATCCGGCCATAGCCGCGAAGTTTGCTGCCGAGGATGACGGGCCGGACGCGGACGCAGGCAATGGCCAAGACGGGTGACACTGGTCATGGCCGGGAGCCGCGTCCGGGGCGCCAGACATGTCTTCCGTGCATGACTGAGGTAGCGTTCCCGTTCGCGAAACTGCGCGAGCGGGCTAGTGCTTACGGCCGGTGACGGCCAGGGTGATGCCGAGGCCGATCATGGCCAGGCTTCCGGCGCCGCCGACCAGCCCGAGCCGCCGGGGTGACCGCGCGAACCAGGCGCGGGCTCCGCTCGCGAGCAGGCTCCACGCCGCGTCGCAGACGGTCGCGATCAGCACGAACAGTATGCCGAGAAAAGCCATCTGCACGGCAACAGCACCGCTGGACGGGCTGACGAACTCCGGCAGGATCGCGATGAGGAAGACGGCCGCCTTCGGGTTGGCCACCCCAACCAGATAGCCGTCCCGCACCGCCCGCAGGCAGCCGCGTGTCCGGCCGGCAGCCTGCGCGCTGAACTCGTGCGCCTGGCGGTCCCGGAAAGCCCGGATACCAAGAATGATCAGGTATGCCGCACCCGCAAGCTTCATTATGGTGAGCAGCGGTTGCGAGCGCTCGATGAGCGGCCCGAGACCGGCGGCTACCAGCATCGCCAGAGTCAACTCGCCGAGTTCGTTACCGGCCACCGAGGCCAGCGCTACCCGCCGGCCGTGCGCCAGGGCGCGGCCGACGAGGAACAGCACGCTCGGCCCCGGGATTGCGATCACGACCAGCGCAAGGGCAGCGAAGGCGAGCACCCGGTCCGCGGGGATCATGGAAGCCACGCTAGCCCGGCGGCCGCTCGCGGCGGAAATAGTATTTGCCTCGCGCCGGTGCGCTGGACCCGGCCGAGAGGAGATGGCATGGCTGACCCGGTGCTGCTAGGCCCTGGCGAAGGCGAGCGCAGGCAGGCCCGCGGCAGCGTGATGGACTTCAAGGCAGTGGCTGCCACCACCAGCGGGCGTTTCTCGCTGATGGAGCGCTCGCTGCCACCGGGCGGCCGGATGCCGCCCCCGCACCGGCACGCCGGGTGCGCGGAGGCGTTCTTCGTGCTGGACGGCGATGTCACGTTCGTCCTTGACGGCAC
>DAHVAR010000249.1 GCA_027314515.1 Actinomycetota bacterium | reverse complement strand
CAAACTGCGCGCCATCACACGCGCCGCGTTCGGATTCCACGGACCCGAACCCATGATCGCGCTCGGAATGCTCGCCCTCGGCGGCCTCCGGCCCAGCCTCCCCGGACGATAAAACCACCCACGGAACCAGCCGGAGAACCCCTTATTTGTCGGGGCCGAGGAACTCGATGTAGCCGAGGAAGTCTGCGCCTGACCCGGCCTTCTCGATGAGATCGAGCAGCTCGTCGATCTGGTCGTCGAGGCCCAGGCCGTAGGACTCGGTCAGCTGGTCGTCGAGGTCGGGATGCGCCATTTGAATATGGGCGTCGGCGGCGTCACGCAGCTTCCGGTCATCGACCCCTTGCGTGAGCGCCAGCCGTCTCGCCTGATTACGGAACTCCACGCTCCAAGCCTGGCAGCCGGACTCAAGAGCCGCAAACGAACGCTTCCTGATCGAACAGGAAGATACTGGTGGAGTCGTAACGGTCAACCGGCCAGCGCCCGAACTTCCGCTCGTGCTCTGCATCAGCCCTAACTTCGTGCCGCCACAACCTCTTTCCTGTCCGACTGCGACACCGAGCGGACACGTCAGCCCGTCCCGTCGACTGTCAGCACCCGGTAGCGAAGGTGGTTCGCCTTGCTGCTCTCGGTGATGCGGGTCGTTGCAGGCGGATGTGGCTGTCGTCGTCGAGCAGGCGGGTGCCGGCTCCGGGTAGGACCGGAGCGAGGTGGATGCGCACCTCGTCGACGAGGCCAGCGTGCAGGCAAGCACACACGTGCTTGTCGCTGACGGCCGGAAACCGGTGGCCGTCTGGCCGGTCCCCTGACAGCCTGGCGGCGTGCCCGTGGACTATTTCGACGAGCCGGTCGCGGCGAGCTACGAGACTCGGTGGCCCGAGCTGTTCGGGCCGGATGCCATCGATGCCGTGGTGAACTTCCTCGCCGACCTGGCCGGGCTAGGTCCGGCGCTTGAACTGGGCATCGGAACGGGCCGCATCGCGCTGCCGCTCAGCCAGCGCGGCATTCGCGTGCACGGCATCGACCTGTCGTCGGCGATGGTGGCGCGCCTACCTACCAAGCCGGGGCCGACGTGGTCGACGTCATCATCGGCGACTTCGCGACGACCAGAGCTAACGGACCGTTCGGGCTCGCCTACCTGTTGCGCAACACGATCATGAACCTGGCAACGCAGGATGCCCAGGTCGAGTGCTTCGCCACCGTCGCTACCCAGCTCGAGTCCGGCGGCTGTTTCGTCATCGAGGTGATGGTCCTGGAACTACAGCGGCTGCCCCCGGCGAGACCGTCCGCCCGTTCACCGTCACGCCGGACCATCTCGGCTTCGACGAGTACGACGTCGCCGCGCAGGGCCTGGTGTCCCACTAACACTGGCCGCGTAATGGCCATACCGAGGTGCTGTCGGTGCCGTTCCGGTATGTCTGGCCCGCCGAGCGGGACCTGATGGCGGTCTGTAAAACCGTCGGCCCAGCCTACTTTGGTTCGAACCCAACCCTGCCACTACCTGCGGACACGGCCCACGGCCTGGAATTTGTTCGGCTCGCGGGCCGTTATTTGGGGCCTGGTGGCGGACCAGGCCGACCTTTACTCCGAGTCTCGGTCCTTCAGCAGCCGCTCAGCACGCTGAAGCCGCTCTCTGAGGCCCTGCTGGAACTGATCATCGCGGCGCCTGGTCTCGATGTGACCAGCGATGGCAGCGCGGATGACCTCAGACACGGGCTGGTTGTCCACCGACGCGACGGTCTCCAGCTCCTCGGCTTGCTCGGCCGACAGCCGTATCGTCATGGCCTTGGCAGGTTTCATGTCGCCAGTGTGTGTCGTTGCACCGTGGTTGTCAACGTCTGATGCATCCTGCTACCGTGATACCAATACACCGCGATGAGGAGCTGGACTATGACGGAGAGCGCCACCGAGGATCGTCACGGCGAGCATCACCACGTAGACGACACGTTCCACATCAAGATCGACCGTACCGAGTATGTGGTGCACCAAGCGCGGATGACCGGGGCGGAGCTGCGCCAGGTGCCGACACCCCCCATAGGCCCGGACCGCGACCTTTTCGAGGTCGTGCCCGGCCACCCGGACCGGAAGATCGAGAACGACACCGAGGTCGAGATCAGCAACGGCAAGCGCTTCTTCACGGCACCGGCACACATCAACCCGGGTCACGCCGCTACCTAGTCCTGGAGCCACATCACCATGCCGATCCCTGACGCGGATCTCGCTTACCTGGCCGAGCGGAGCCTGGCCTACCACATCTCGCAGGACTCAGGCATGACCTGCATTATGTTCCCGCAATGGCCCTTGCCCCCTGGATACGACCGGTCAGCTGCTGACCTTCTCATCCAGCTCTCACCGGGCTACCCCGACGTCCCGATCGACATGTGGTGGTTCGATCCAGCGGTGCGGCTGGCCGACGGCCGGGCCGTTCCTGCGACCGAGGCAACCGGGTATTTCCTGGGCCGCAGCTGGCAGCGCTGGTCGCGTCATTTCCAGCCCGGCCAGTGGCGGTCTGGTATCGACGGCCTCGAAAGCTTCATCGCGCTCATCGGGCGCGAGCTGGCCCGGTGCGCGGTTGGGTCAGCCGCATGAAGAGCACCCTGGTCATACCGGAATCGCTCGCGACTGACCTCAGCGCCGTCACCAGCCTGGATGTCGAGTCCGGCGGCGTGCTGCTCGCGCGCCCTGTCACCACTCCGCACGACGGCATCCGGCTTCTCGGCACCGACGTGCTTTGGGTACCTGAAGAGGCCTACGAGCAGCGCGACCGCCACTCGCTGAAGATCACCTCGGCCGGCTACGTGCCAGCACTACAGCGAGCCGAAGAGACCACCACCGTTCCCATCTGGCTGCACACACATCCAGGTGACGGCTCATCACCGCGGCCAAGCAGGCACGATCACGTTGTCGATGAGCAGCTCGCAGACCTCTTCCGGCTCCGATCGGGAAGTGACTTTTATGGCGCGCTGATTCTGGCTCCGGCCGACGGTGAGCTGACCTTCACCGGGCACCTCGACTCAGCAGCATCCAGCATGCCCATCGACCGCCTGCTGACGGCCGGGCCGCGGGTCAAGCTAGCCTGGAACACCGACGAGAAGCTATCCCCGCTGCCTTCGCTGTTCGACCGCAACATCCGCGCGCTCGGTGGCCCGGTGCAGCAGGTCCTCGCCAGCCTGCGCGTCGCGGTTGTCGGATGCGGTGGCACCGGCTCCGCCGTAGCAGAGCAGCTGGTACGCCTCGGAGTACGGGAACTCACCCTGATCGATCCGGACAAGCTCTCCGACAGCAATGTGACCCGGGTGTACGGCTCTACCCCTGCGGACGTTGGTCGCCCGAAGGTCGATGTACTGGCTGACTACCTGCAGCGGATAGCCCCGGACGCCGAGCTTGACCGCGTCCAGGAAATGATCACTGTGCAGCATGCTGCCCGGCAGCTGACGAGCGCGGATGTCATCTTCGGCTGCACCGACGACAACGCGGGACGCCTAGTGCTCTCTCGCCTGGCGACCTACATGCTCACTCTTGTCATCGACTGCGGGGTACTGGTAACGAGCGACGAAAACGGCCATATCGCTGGGATCAACGGCCGGGTGACGGCCCTGTACCCAGGCGCAGCCTGCCTCGTCTGCCGGGACCGCATCGACGTCGCGCGGGCGGCCAGCGAGATGCTCACGCCGGCCGAGCGGGCGCGGCGGGTCGACGAGGGCTACGCCCCGGACCTGGCCGGCATCGAGCCGGCCGTCGTCACCTTCACCACGGCAGTGGCCGCCGCGGCAGTCACGGAGCTGCTTGAGCGGCTAACGGGCTTCGGGCCAGAGCCTGTGCCGAGTGAAATCCTGCTCCGGCTGCACGACCGCGAGATCTCCACCAATCAGCAGCGCCCTCGCGACGGGCACTACTGCCACGCATATTCGGGAAAGCTCGGCCGGGGCCTGACAGAACCGTTCCTGGACCAGACATGGCAGGCGTAACCCGGATCCGCGTGCCCGCGTGGCTGCGGCTGCCGTGGCGCCGCTGGCGAATTGCCGGGCGAGTGGATACCGCAGACGAGCTGCCCGAGCGCCTCACCCGCAGGGGAGTGATGCTGGTTGGCCCGCAGGCTAAGCCGACATGGGCGGTCTTCGACTGCCCCTGCCGCCAGCGGCATCGCGTCATGCTGAATCTGGATGTCTCGCGCCGGCCGCGCTGGCAGGTTACTAATCTCGCGCCGCTGACCCTGGCCCCAAGCGTCGATGCCATCACGGCAACCCGCCGGTGTCATTTCTGGGTCCGCGACGGGCGCATCAGATGGGTCTGACTTACAGGGAAGGACAGCGACGATGACGAGCCCGGAAGACGGGTCGACCACGGGTGAACCGCCGGCCGGCGGGGACAATGCGCTGGCGAGCGTCGTCCCGGCGCCGACGAAGACGCCACTGTTCCAGGCGATCCATGCGCCGCGCTACCAGCGGCAAGCGCTGATCCGCCAGATCGAGAAGGAGACTGGGCGCGTCCTGATCTGCTACGTCGCAGGTACCGCGGCATCCGTAGAGCGCGACGACATCGTCGGCTTCGTCGACCTCCTGCACAACCTGCCGGCGAACGCAGACGTCGACCTGCTCCTGCACACCGGCGGCGGCGACATGGACGCTGCCGAGAAGATCATCACCATGGTCCGGACCAAGGTCGGTAATGCGATCCTCCGCGTCGTGGTACCAGATTTCGCCAAGAGCGCGGGCACGCTGATGGCCCTCGGAGCGGACTTCGTGGTCATGAGCGACACGTCAGAACTTGGCCCCATCGACCCGCAGGTCATTCTCAGCGACGGGAAGGGCAACCTGATCCGGCACTCGATCCAGTGCCACCTGGATGCGTATGAGGAGCACAAGGAGACGCTCAGGACCGATCCCGGCAACGTGACGGCGCAGATCATGCTCGGAAAACTGGACCCGGCCACCATCAAGCTCTTCGAGGGCGTGAAAGAACGTTCCCGGACTTTCGCTGAGGCACAGCTCAAGCGCGGGATGTTCCGGACGAACGGCGGGAACTGGTCGGCGACGGTGAATGAACTGCTCGACACCAAGCGCTGGAGGTCGCACGCCCAGATGATTTCCTGGCAGGACGCCCAGGATCCGACCATCGGCCTATCGGTGGAGTACCTCTCTGCGGACGACCCGGTCTGGCAGATGTACTGGCAGCTGCACTGCCTTCAGCGCCTCGCTGTCAAGGACGGCGAAAAGATCTTCGAGTCTGACTACGTCTCGATCACCCTGGAAGGCAGCAGTCATTGAGCAGTTCCTGCCGGTCGGCGAGGCGAAATAGCCACCAGTGGGCAGCTGAGCAGGACGACGATGATCCCGAAGCCGATATGCCGGGTCCGGCTTTACCGCAATCCGCAGACTTTGCCACGGCTGTCCCTAGCCCCTACCAAAGCGCGTCCGACCTGGTCAGAGCATGCATACCAGGGCGTCACTCCACTCGGTGATCGTCAGGAACCAGCACTGGCCGCGCCGAGCGGCGCAGTCGTCGCCGCGGGCGGCGACGGCGCGGCACTATCCATGCTCACCCTCGCGGGCAGCAATGTCGCGACTAGGCCGCCGCTAGCGATCACCGCGATCGCGACGTTCAGCGCCGCTGGCCGGCCGATCCAGGACACCGTCAGGCTTGCGAGCAGCGCGCCCGCGAGCGTGGCGGCCATCACAACGGTCGAGTATGCCGAGCTGATCCGCCCGATCACCTGATCCGGTGCGCGCCGCTGCAGGATGGTCTGCTCGAGCAGGAGGAACGAGCCACCGCCGAGCCCCATGAGCGCGATGAAGATCAGGGCGGTAGCGAAGTGGTGCACGTCGAACAGGCCAGCGAACGACAGCACCAGCAGCCCGATCAGCCCCATGACCGTGGCGCGCAGCCGCTGGCTTGACGCTGCGCACCGCCCGACGTAGCTGCTCAGCACGTAGCCGACGCCGAGCGCGGAGTACAGCCCGCCGATGCTCGCGGCCCGCACACCAAGCGTGCTCACGACGTACGGGACGAGCAGGGCCGAGCAGGCACCGTTGCCGAGCAGGAACAGCGCGGAGACCGCCAGCAGCACTGTGAGCGCCCGGTCGGCAAGCAGCGCCGCGACACCGGCCCGCAGGTCCGCGACGACATCAGTCAGGCGAGCCGAAACCGCGTCGCCGGACGACGACCACGGCGTAGCTGACTGGCCAGCCGGCCCTGCATCCGACCGAGCATCTGGCCGAGCATCCGACCGAGCCGGGGCCGGGCGAGTTGCCGCCCGCGGAGGCATGCGGATCAGGCAAACGAGCAGCGCTGCAGCCAGGTACGTCCCTGCATCGATCGCCACCGGCAGCCGGAATCCGCCAACCGCGTAGAGCGCACCGCCGAGCGGCGCGCAGGTCAGCCGGACGGCTCCCCCGGCTGCCGCCGACCAGGCATTGGCCGCCGCCAGTTCGCCCTGGCGGCCCACGAGCGCGGGCACCACCCCCTGATATGACGGCCCGAAGAACGCAGCGGAGCAGTTCTCGGCGACGACCGCCAGCAGCACCAGCCACACTTGGCCGGGGCGAGTGGCGAGCATCAGCAGCGACACCGCTCCCGCGCACACCACGTTGGTACTGATCATGATGCGCAGCCGCGGCCAGCGATCGGCCAAGACGCCCGCGACCGGGCCGAGGAATAGCAGCGGCACGAGCTCCGCCACGACAGTCAGACCGGTGTCGGTGGATGACCGCGTGAGGCGGAAGACGTAGACCGGGACCGCGACCTGGAGCAGCCAATTGCCGCCGTTGGATAGCAGCTGGCTGGTCCACAGCAGCCCGAAGGGCCGGTTCCTGCAGATGATCACTTTGCGTATCGTGCTGGCGAGCCACCGCAACGACGGTCCTCCGGGATCTGCTCAACGACTGTGCCGAGTTCGCGACGCCGCTGACCGTGGCAACCGGGCACACTCGCCGCGCGGCGCAGTCGCCGGGACTGTTCCTATAGAATAGTTTTTAGAGTCAGTGTCTTGTCAAGATTGTGGGCAGGATGATGGATCCGGCGCTCCTCGGACATCAACTGCGCGGGCTGCGGGCTGCTGCCGGACGTACCGTTGCCTCGGTCGCAGGTGACGCTGGCTTGTCCGTCCCCTACATCGCCAACCTGGAGAACGGGCGGGGAAACCCGACGCTGTCCGCACTCGACCGGCTGGCCACGGCGCTTGGCGCCCGGCTTGACGTCACGCTGGAGCCGGCAGCCGGGTCGGCCGCGACCACCGCCTTGCCGCCATCGCTAGTCCGCCTCGGCCGCAGCGCGCGCTTCCAGCGCGACGCAGGGCTGCTGGCCGAGTCGCTCGGCGCCGACCCAGCGGAATTGTCGGTGCAACTCATCGGTGCGCTCGCCGGACTGGCAGCTGGTCTGGGCACCGACCCCGGCGAATCTGGCTGGGGCCGGTTGCTGGACGCACTGCTGCTGATCGGGGTGCATCCGCCGCTGCCGGGCTGATGGGATAGCAGGTATGCCCCCATAGCCCGCAGATGTAGCCGCAGCAACGCGGCAGCACCTGGACGCGGCCGACTCATCCGCGCCCGGCCTCATCCGCGCCCTATACCTGACCGGTCCGTCGCACTCGGCGACTACCAGCCAGGCCGCAGCAGCATCGACTTGATGGCTTTCACCGCACGTGCGTGCGCCGACGGCGACATCGTTCGTCCGTGGCGTCGAGGAAGTCGATGCTGCACACGACTAATCGTCTTGGGCGTGCTTCGGGTGCAGGTACGTTTGCACCGACGAGGACCTGGACCACTGTGGCCGGCACGGGATCCTCACCCATCGTAAGGCCGACGGGGCCGCCGCGTGCGATTCCTGCGCGGCTGACTACTTCGCCCGAAACTGGCCTGGGTGCTGGATCGGTGCTGACTGTACACCCCGCCGCACCCCATCTACCTGCGCAAACTGACCGCCGCTCGACGATCACCCAGATCTACGAGGGCACCAACCAGATCCAGCGCGTTGTCATGGCCCGGCAGTTGCTGAAGTAGCGGGCCTGTCGTTCGTGCTGGGCGGCGCCCCGACCTGGGCGGGTGATCCGCCGGGCGGGTGGTCCGCCGGGCGGGTATGCGCGGCGCAGCTGGCTGTAGCCAGAACTCCGCGCGGGCAGGGTTGCCCGACAACTCACCAGACGGTGATGGGCCGCGGGTGCCGATGCTCGCGGAGCTTACCGTCCTTCGTGACGAGCTGCCATCCCGTCTCGATTGCCGTCGCGTAGATGAGGCGGTCGGCCGGGTCGCCAGGGAAAATGGACGGCAGCGAGACTGCCGTATCGGCGATCGCTGTGGTGATCCCGATGGTGCGGATCTGAGCAGACAGCCGCTCCAGCCACGACCGCAGCGGGATTGTCACCGTGATCCGATCGTGCCTGGCCAGCCACGCGAGTTCGAACCATGAGATCGCCGCGATCGCCAGTTCGTCGGCACCGCTGATAGCTCTGGCGGCGGCGGCACTCACCCTGTCCGGCTCGGCGGACCACCAATGCACGACATGGGTATCCAGCAGGATGGTGGTCGTCACGTCAGGTTCCAGGTCAGTCCGGTTGAGAAGAGGTCGTCCTCTTCGGCTGCGCTCATCGCCACGCCGGTCAGCAGCCCCTTCAGGGACGGCGCTCCCCTTGCCGGGACCAGTCGCGCAACGACCCGGCCATGCTTGGTGATCTCAACTTCTGCACCGGCCGCGACGTCGTCAAGCAGCGAGAGTATCGTCGCCTTGGCTTCGGTTGCGGTCAAAGTTCTAGTCATATAGTCATCATAGTGGTCAGATACGTGCTCTCGCAAGGGAGCTCGCTTAGGCCGTAGGTCGTGGGCGCGAAAGGCGCGACGGCGCCGCTGCCGTGCTGGCCGGCGAGCCTGGTCGGGAGGGCCGGCGAGATGGCTGCACCGCTGCGGCCCGGCGCCGACCCGGCCGTTGCCGGCACGGCCCGGTTAAGCCGATGATGCATGAGTGAACGCGTCGGAGGAGATCAGGCTGACGGGGCGCGGCGACGGCTTCGGCCTGTGCCATGCGATCAACCAGGGCATTGCCGCCGCCTGCCGCGATGGCGTCGTGACGACATCGACTGCGATGGCTCCGCGTGGCCGGGGCGGCCCGGAACGCGCTTCCTACCCCCGCTCCGCTCTTGACGTCGGCAGGCATATCCTTAGGATGGAGGTATCCTGCCGACGGTATACAATCTTTGGCGACCAGGCCCGTCCAGTCCGGCTCCATGGCTGCGCGCCGTCGGAATCGCTCGACGCAGAGGAGACAGCATGTCCGATGAGACGTCTGTCGGCGCTGTTGACGTCACCTACCGAGGGATCTTCCAGAAGAACCTCGCTGGCGTCATCACCAAGGAACTGGTGAAAGCAGCCCGGCGCGAGGACAAGGTCGGCGGCACCGTCCAGCGCTACGGGGACTCCCCCGAGCGCAACGGGATCCCCGCGAAGCAGTTCGCGGTGATCGCCGACGACATGGACTCGCTCCGGGTCGAAATGACCAAGTACGAGCCGGAGAACGTGGTGGTGGTCTGCGTGATGGACGACACGCTGACCAAGGGCGTGGAGTCTTGGGCCTGGTACGGGGTCCGCCCGATCAACCTGAACCTGGCCCCGGGCGGCACGCTGCTAGTGATCTCCCGTCGCTCCCCCGAGGAATTGCTGCACTGGATTCCCCGTCGCACCTACGACTGGAACCTGGCGGTCATGCCCGGCGAGCCGTCGTTCGGCGGCCTGTGGGTCTATAACGATGACGGTACCGACTACCGCACCATGGGAGCGGTGGCCAAGGTCACCGGCGGGCTAGTCTCGCTCGACAGCCTGATTGCCCAGGCCGGCTCCGCCAAGGACGGGGACCTGCGCACGGCGCAACTGCGGGAGGGCTACGAATCGGTCCAGATGCATCCCATCGGGGCGGGCGTGGGCGCGGAGGACGCCTACGTGCCGGTCGAGATGCCGGGCTGGACCCAGATGCGCGAGGGCCTGGTCGTCCCGGCCATCGAGGTCGGCAAGAACAACACGCTGTTCATGAAGTACACCACCCGCACGACCCGCCCGCTGGTCAAATTCGACGCCTGCGTGAAGTGCCAGATCTGCTACACCGTCTGCCCGGACGAGTGCTTCATCCCGACGCCCGAGGGCCACTACGACATCAACTACCAGCACTGCTGCGGATGTGGCATCTGCGCCCAGTCCTGTCCCGTCTCCGGATGCATAGAGATGGTGGACGAGTCCGTCTTCGAATCGAACGAACCGCTGCACGGCGTGTTCGAGAGCGATCCCGCCGCCTATGAGGAGCTGCGGGCGGAAAAGGTCGCGCAGGCCGGCGGCGCCAACCCCCACTATGGGATCTACTGAGGCCGGCGCGAGGAGGCTGCCATGACAACAACGCAGGAGACTGCCCCCGCGCCCGAGCGCGAAGAGATCATCACCGGCTGCGACGCGGTCGCACAGGCGCTCCGTTTGCTGGACGTCGACGTGCTGGCCGGCTACCCGATCCGGCCGTACGACAGTGTGATGACGGCGGTCAGCAAGATGATCGCCAATGGCCAGATGGACGCCGAGTTCATCGTGGCCGAGTCCGAGCACTCCCAGTTCGAGATCGGCAAGCATGCCTCACTGGTGGGCGCCCGCGCGTTCATCGGCTCCTCGGGAGTCGGCTGGATGTACGGCATGGAGGCACTGGTGGTCACCGCCTCCCTGCGCCTGCCCGTGGTCGCACTTGTCGGCAACCGGGCGCTGGACGACCCCGGCGCTTTCGGCGTGGAGCACAACGACGCGATGATGGTCCGCGACACCGGGTGGCTGCTGTACTGGGTGGAGAGCGCGCAGGAGGCGCTGGACACCACGCTGATGGCCTACCGGGTGGCTGAGGACAAGCGGGTCATGCTGCCGTGCGCGCTGTCCATGGACGGCGCGTTCCTCACCCACAGCCAGCACATGGTGCGAGTGCCCGGCGAGGACACCGTCGGCGCGTTCGTGCCGCCCTACGACCTGGGCGACCGGCGATTTCACCCGGACAACCCGGTGTCCATCGCACCGCAGTTCAACGAGGACTGGGTGATGGAGGCCCGGCGCCAGTCCGACGCCGGGATGCGCCGCGCCCGGGCGGTCATCGCCGAAGCCACCGCGGACTTCCACCGGGTATTCGGCCGGGGGCCCGCCGACCCGTTCGTGGACACCTACCGGATGGAGGACGCGGAATACGCGCTCATCGGCATGGGGACGGTCGGCATGGTCGGCAAAGTCGCCGTGGACCGGATGCGCGCGGCCGGCAAGAAAGTGGGCTTCGTCCGCGTGAAGTGGTTCCGGCCCTTCCCCCAGCCCGAACTGCGCGCGCTGCTGCGCGGCGTCAAGGGCGTGGGTGTCGTGGACCGGGACTACTCCTTTGGATCGAACTCCTACGGCGGCGTTCTCTACACCGAGGTCGCCGCGGCGCTGTATCCGGAGGCCCGCAGGCCCGTGCTCGTCCCGTTCATCGCGGGGCTGGGCGGGCGCGAGGTGTCCGTGGACAACCTGCTCCAGATGGAGGAGACCGTCGAGCGGGCGACCGCCGACGGCGTGGCCGATCTCACCTGCCAGTGGATCGGCGTGCGCGGGCCCGATGAGGACCCGCGCGACGAGGCTTCTACCGCAGAAGGGGGTGCGCGCTGATGGCCGCACAGGAACTGGTCATCCCCGACCTTGAGATCAACCGCCGGCTCACCATCCTGCCGATGCAGGAGTACTACACCTCCGGTCACCGCACCTGCCAGGGCTGCGAAAGCGCGCTGGTGATGCGCTACATGGCGAAGGTGGCGGGTCCGCGGACCCTGGTGACCGGCACCACCGGCTGCATGTACGTGGCCAACACCAGCTACAACTCCACGCCGTGGGCACTGCCGTGGGCGCACACGCAACTCGGCTCCGCGGGCTCCTCGGCGATCGGCACTGCCGCGGCGCTCAAGGTGCTGATGCGCAAGGGCAAGATCGCCGAGGAGAGGATCAATGTCATCGCGTTCTGCAGCGACGGCGGCGGCGGCGACATGGGCCTGGCCACCCTCTCGGCGGCTCTCCAGGACACCCGTTACAACCTGCTGATCCTGCTGTATGACAACGAGTCCTACGCCAACACCGACATCCAGGCATCTGGGATGACCCCGTGGGGCGCGGTCACCTCGTTCACGCCCTCGGGCAGCGAGCAGCGCATCACCCAGCACCGCTGGAAGAAGAACGTGCCGGCGCTGCTCATGGCCGGTCACCCGACCGGCCGGTACTTCGCGAACGCCTCCTCCGGATTCGGCATGGACCTGATGGACAAGGTCCGCATCGCCCTGGACGTGGGCGGGCCCACCTTCGTCCAGACGCACGACCCCTGCCCGAAGGGCTGGGACTTCGATCCGCGGATGTCGCATGAGCTGGCGATCCTCGCGGTGGAATCCGGCATCACCGTGCTGTGGGACTGCCTGGAGGGCGAGCTTCGCTACCAGGGTCTGACCAAGCAGCAGGTGGAAGGCAAGGTGCGGCGCAAGCCGGTCGCCGACTACCTGCGGCGGCAGGGCCGCTTTGCGCACTTCGTCGACGAGGACGTCGACTTCTTCCAGTCCCGGATCGACGAGATGTGGGAGGACTGGATCCTGCCCGGCGTCCTCCGGGTGAACCAGACCCCGTTCGGCCGGCTGCCGGTCGACAGCTCCTCGCCGGGGCACGCCGGGCATGCGGGCCAGGACGGCGCGTCCGGCAACGGAAACGGCAGCGCCGCCGCCGCTGCGCCGATCGCCGCTGTGGGAGGCAACCGTGGCTGAACTGCTGCCGGGCGCACCGGTCACCGATCTCGACGTGCTAGGCCCGGCGGAGACGCTGGCCGCGTATACCGCCCGCGGCGGCTACGAGGCGCTCCGCTCCGCACGCTCGGCAGCCGCCATCGACATCATCGCCGCGGTGCGCGACGCCGGGCTCACCGGGCGCGGCGGCGGGGGCTTCCCGGCCGCAGCGAAATGGGAGGCCGCACGCGCGCACCCGGGGCCCAGGTACCTGGTGGTGAACGGCGCCGAGGGCGAGCCGGGCTCCTACAAGGACCGCCACCTGCTGGCCAGGGCACCGCACCAGGTGCTGGAGGGGGCGCTCATCGCTGCCCGCGCGGTCGAAGCCGACGAGATCGTCGTCTATATCAACAGCGAGTTCGGCGCCGCGCACGACGCCCTGGCCGAAGCGATCGGGGCGCTGCGCGGTAGCGACCTGGCGGACGCCCTGATCCCGGTGCGGCTGCTGCTGGAAAATCACGTCTACGTCGCTGGCGAGGAGACCGCGCTGCTCGCCGTCCTCATGCGCCGCCCGGCCTGGCCCTGGCCGAGGCCGCCGTACCCGACCGAGCGCGGGTACCGTGACCAGCCGACCGTGGTCAACAACGTGGAGACGCTCGCGCACGTCCCGGTGATCCTGCGCCGGGGCGGGGACTGGTATCGCCAGCACCAGCCCACGCTGTTCTCGGTCAGCGGGGACGTGGCCCGGCCGGGAGTGTTCGAGCTGCCGCTCGGCCTCACGGTTGCCGAGCTCCTCGAGCAGGCGGGCGGGCCGCTGCCGGGCGACCGGGTAGCGGCGGTGCTGCCCGGCGGGTACTCGCTGCCGTGGCTGCGCGCGGACCAACTGGACGTGGCGATGACTCCGGAGGCGCTGGAGGCGGCCGGCACAGCTCTGGGCGCGTCGGTGATAGTGGTCGGCGAGCAGCAGGGACTCGGGCTGGCGGCGGCACGGATCGCCGCGTTCTTTGCCCGGGAGACTTGCCAGACCTGCCCTATCTGCGTCACCGGCACGGCTCGCCTGGCGCAGCTGCTCCGGCCTGCGGTTGGCCAGCCGCTGGCGCCCGCGGAGGTCGCGGAGGTGACCGCGATGGCGGCCGAGCACCGTCACAAGGGCATCTGCACCCTGCTAGACACCGCCGCCAGCATGGCGATGACCAGCGCGCCGGACCTGACGGGGAGCCCGCGGGCGGGCGGGGAGCAGGTGGCCGCTCCGGTGGGCTGAGGGCACCGGAGCGGGGGTGCGGGCCGGCGTCTGTCAGGCCCGCACCTCACGCCGCGGCGAGCGGCTGCGGTCGTCCCCGCGGCAGGCCTGCCGCGTCACGATCATGACTGGACGGTCCGGTGGTAGGCGACCCTGGTCCGCTCGGTGTGCTGGCGTGCCGCCTTCGCTGCCCGCTTCTCGTCGCCGGCTGCGATGGCGTCGATCATTTCGAGGTGCTCGGCGCACGATGTCTCGCCGCGCAGCGGGGCCGCCAGCCGGTAGTACCAGCGCATCCTGCGGCCGACGATGGCCGCCAGCTCGGCCAGCACCGCGTTGCCAGCGACGTCGGCAAGCGCGGCGTGGAAGTGGTTGTTGGCGGTGATGAAGCCCTCGGCGTCGCCGGCTTTCACCGCCGCCTCGCCCTCGTGGCAGATGACCCGCAGCCGCGCCGCGGCCTGCGCGTCCGCGGACCGGGCGGCCAGCCGGGCGGTCTCCACCTCCAGCAGTTCTCGCGCGTCGAGCAGCTGGTCGACCTCGTTGTCGGTGGGCTCATGCACGAACGCGCCCTGGTTGGGGCGCAGGTCCACCCAGCCCTCGGCCTGCAGCCGGTGCAGCGCTTCCCGCACTGGCTGGCGGCTGACTCCGAGCTGGCGGGCCAGGTCGGTCTCGACCAGGTGCTCACCGGGGTTGAGCCGGCCGCTCACCACCAGCTCGACCATCGACTCGTAGACGGCCTGGCGCAGCGGGACGGCGCGCTGCACAGGGCGGATAAGGTCGGCTTCCCCGGCGGACCGCATGTCGACGGCCATGACTCGCTCCCCACGACGAAGCCCGGACCCTAGGGCCCTTTGTATCCAAAATACGCTAGCTGCCAAGTGCTGCCCGCCCCGCCCCTCGGGCAAGGGCGGCTAACAGCGAAGCCACGCACGCGGCGCGCGTACCCACCGGGCTACCGGGGGTTAGCCTTGGGCCCGTGTCCGCGGACCGGCTCAGGGCGTTCACCGATGGCGTGATCGCCATTCTCATCACGATCATGGTGCTGGAACTGCGCACCCCGCATGGCACCACGTGGGCCGCCCTTCGCGGGGACCTGCCGGTACTGCTGGCGTACCTGCTCAGCTTCGTGAACCTCGGCATCTACTGGAACAACCATCACCACATGCTGGCGGCGGTGTCCCGGGTCTCCGGCGCGGCGCTGTGGGCGAATCTGCATCTGCTGTTCTGGCTGTCGCTGATCCCCTTCGCCACCGCGTGGATGAGCGAGAACCGCTTCCCGGCCAGCCCGGTCGCCGCCTATGGCATGGTGCTGCTGGCCGCCGCGCTGGCTTATTACATCCTGCAGGGGGCGCTGCTGCGCACCGAGGGTGACCACTCGCTGCTGGCGACCGCGATCGGCGCGGACATCAAGGGCAAGGCTTCCCCGCTGCTGTACTGCCTGGGCATCGGCCTGTCGTTCGCCGGCCGCTGGCTCGGTATCGCGATCTACGTCGTGGTGGCACTGATGTGGCTGATACCGGACCCGCGGCTGGAACGCAGGCTCACTGCGGCACCGCACGAGGACGATCACGGCGCTTCCTGAAGCGCGGCTCAGTGCCCGATCCATCCGGCGGAGTCCGGTCATACTGCACTGGCGCGACGGGTTTGTTCTGTGCGCATTGCCGTAGGCCCGGGCCTGCCGCACGGGCATTCTGGACACGGCGATGGAAACGGGCCGAGGACGCGCGCATGTTTGGCGTCCCGCTGGCCGCGCGGAGGATCTGCGCGCCGCGGGCGACTGCGGTTCGGCGGCGGCCGGCCACCCGAAGCCCGCGGCGGCGGACCACCCCGGCATCGCGGGCGGGCCGCCGGCGCTGCTGGCAGTGCTGCTGGGCATTACTTTCCTCGGCACGGTGAGCAACAACGTTCTCAACGTGCCGCTCGCCACGATCACCAGGGATCTCGCGGCGCCGGTGTCCAGGGGCGTGCTTGTGGTCAGCGCCTTCGTCCTGGTCCTTGCCGCGGCGATGCCGGTCACCGGATGGGTGGGCGACCGCATCGGCCCGCGTCGCGTGCTGGCGGTGGCGCTGACGGTCATGACAGCGGGCCTGATCGCCGCGGCGTTCGCGCCGGACCTGTGGACGCTGGTCGCCTGCCGCGCCGTGCAGGGACTGGCCGGCGCTGCCATTCCGCCGTCGGTGATGGGCACCCTGTCGAGCCGCTTCGGCCGGGGTCACCGGGCGCGGGTGATGAGCGGCTGGGCCGCTGCCAACGGAGCCGGCCAGGCTGTGGGCCCGCCGCTTGGCGGGCTGCTTGCCAGTACCCTCGGCTGGCGTTGGATCTTCGTCGTGCTCGCCGTGCTGGCCGGACTGCTGCTGCTTGCCGCGCTGCGCGTGCTGCCCCGCATCCCGGCCAGGGTGGTGCCGCTGCATCGCAGCGGGGCGATCACGCTCACCACGGGCACGGCCCTGATCATGACCGCGGCCACCGCCGTGCCGCAACGCGGCGTGCCGGCGCTGGCCGACGTCGGCCTCGCCGCGGCGGGCGCCATCGCCCTCGGCGCCTTCGCGGTCACTTCCGCACGGCATCACAGCCCGCTGATCCGGCCGCGCCTGATCGTGGAGTCGCGGTTCCTCCGCAGCGGGGTCGCCGCGTTCGCCCAGATGTTCTGCCTGTCGGCTGTGCTGGTGACGGTCCCGCTGTACCTGGTCGGCTCGCTGGGGCGCTCCGTCGCCATCGCCGGGGCGGTGGTATTCGCGCTGCCTGCCACGATGGCCGTGCTCGCGCCTGCCGCCGGCCTGCTCTGTGAACGGGCCAGCCCGCGCTGGACCCTGCGCTCCGGCCTGCTGGTGCTGATCGCCGCCAGCCTGACGCTCGGGGAGATCCTGGCCCGCCATGGCTCGAGCATGCTCGTGCTGGCGCCGGTCCTGATGGCCGTCGGGGTCGGTGTCGCGCTCGTGCAGACTCCGGCCGCCGCGGGCGCCACCCAGTCGCCGGCCGCCACGGCAGGGGCCGCGCTAGGGCTGTTCAACATGGTGCGATTCGCCGGCTCGGCGATCGGTGCCGCCTGGGTGGCGCTGACCTACCCGCGAGCGGCGCTCCTGCTGCTGTTCGCGGGCTGCGCCGTGATGGCCGGGGTAGGCCTGCTGGCCAGCTTCGCCGGCCCAGACCCGACCTGGCCGCAGCCCGGCGCGACGGAGCCCGGCCCGGGCGCGGATGAGGCCGGACTTGTCAGTGCGGTCTGACGTCGTGGTCGGCCTTCTCCGTTGCCTCGGCCAGCATTGCCATCTTGTAGGCAAGCCAGACCGAGAACTGATGCTCGGCCTGCCGTAGGTCCAGCCGCAGCGCGCGGGAGGCGCGGTCCAGCTTGTACAGCATCGTGTTGCGGTGGATGTGCAGGTTCCTGGCTGTGGCGTTCACGTTGCCGCCAGTCTCGATGTACTCGATCACGACACGCTCCAGGTCCTCCGCCCTGCCGCTCCGCAGCGGGCTCAGCATCTCGCTGGCGAATGCCTTCCCGGCCGGGCTGACCGCCAGGTCCGCCAGCGTCGCGTAGATGCGCAGGTCCCCGAAGCCGCACACCCGGTCGATCCGCAGCCGCTGGCGCAGGCCGAGCGCGACCCGCGCATCGCGGTAGCTCTGCGGGATCGCTGCCGCCTGGCCGACCACACGGCCGTAGGCGACCAGGACCGACCGGCCGGCCCGGCGGGCGAGTTCAGACTCCAGCTTGTTCGCGTACTCGGCGAGTGCCTGGCCATCGGCGTCGGCCGGCCCGCCGCGTTCCGGGTGGCTCACCTCGCGGATCACCACCAGCACGTCGCCGACGACCGTGGCCAGGGTCTGCCTGCCTGGCGTGGCATGCAGCCTCGCGGCGTCCCTGGCCAGCTGGAACATGGCGGCTGGCGACTCGCTGCTGACCAGATCGGCCAGGCCGCTGGCCACCACGACGCCGTAGGCGCCGCTGACCGGAAATCCGTAGTACGCCGCGCGCACCTGCAGGTCGTGCGCGGTGGTGAACCGCCCGTGCAGCAGCGCCTGGACGAAGTCGCCGCGCGCCCGCTCCTCAGCCTGCTCCACGCTGCGCATCCGCAGCATCTCGGTACCGACGATCATCGCCGCCTGCTCGACGACGACGCGGTGCTCGGCCAGGTCGTGCGGGTGCGGAGGGTCACCGGACTCGATCACGACCACCCAGCCGTCGTGCCGGCCCGCCAGCACGATCGGCTCGACGACGCAGGTGGCGCGCAGTCCGCCGAAGTCCACCACCCCGATCATCGGGTCGGCTTCGGCAGGAGAGACCTCAGGGAACAGCTCGACGGCGGCCTCGCGCATCGCCTGGCCGACCGCCAGCGGGCTGAGGCCGCGGCCCTGGCTCTCCTCGAAGGCGAGCAGCCGCCGCTGCCGGTCCAGGATCGCTGCCGGGCAGCCGGATAGCCGCGAAAGCTGGTAGCACAGCGCCGTCAGGCCCGCCCCGGTGTGCAGCAGCTCTGCCAGCGCTCGGTGCACCGTCAGGCCGTACCGGAGCTCGTGGGTCTCGCGCGCCAGCGACAGCTCTCCGATCAGGCGGCTGACCCGCAGGTAGCCGACGCTGGTCGGCAGCACCGCGACCGGGATCGCCGCCTGAGACAGCCATCCCGGACGCACCGCGTCCACCTCCGCCGCGGCATCTGCGCCCGCGTCCGAAGCGACGATGACCGCGACCGCGCCCCTGGCCGCCAGCGCGGATAGCAGCGCTACCGGGTCGGTGCCGAGCTCGCCGGCCCGAGCGTAGACCGCGACCTCGTCCAGGCGGCCGTCCGTCGCCAGTGCCTCATCCAGAGGCAGGCACCAGGAGATCACCGGGTCCGCGTCGGCGCCGGCGGCCACCAGCGCGGCGGGCCTGACGGCGCGCACTAGCAGCAGGCGAGATAGCGTGAGGTGGCCTTCGGACAGCGCGGGCGCGCTCATCCGGCCTGGTCCAGGTCGCCCCGAATCGGTGCGTTCCGGCTCGGTGAGCTCTGGCTCGGTGTGCTCAGCAGACAACTGGGCCACGGTCACTCCTTGGGCAGAGTGCACATATTACACCGGAGTGACCTGGCCGGATTGCCCTTGCCTGCTGGCCGGCGAGGGCGGCAGGCTCGGTCACGATGGACTCAGCCATCGGGACCGCTCACTTCGAGGACAAAGATGCATAAGGTATTCCGGATAACGCTCGACGACGCGCTGCCGATGCTGGCCGCGGCCAGGGCGAAGGCGGAGGAGCTCGGGGTCAGGCAGACGATCTGCGTCTGCGACGACGGCGGCCACGTGCTGGCGCTGCACCGGCTGCCCGGCGCCAGGCTCACCGGCGTGGAGATAGCGATGGCGAAGGCTTTCACCGCGGCCGGCCACGAGCGCGCGACGCACAAGTTCAACGAGCCGCCGGACGGGCCCGCGCTGCCTGGCAACGAGGCGTTCGGCATCAGCCACATGCTTCCGGGCAAGTTCGCCATCTTCGTCGGCGGCTTCCCGATCGAATACCAGGGGCAGATCGTCGGCGCGGTAGGGGTAAGCGGCGGCAACGGGGCGCAAGACAAGGCCGTTGGCGCAGCCGCACTGGAGGCGTTCGCCAGGCACGTCGCCGGCACGGGCCACTAGCGCACGGGGCGGGAGGCGAGCCCGCTCACACCCCAAGCGCCACCCCCTCCTGCCGGGGATCGGCTCCGCCGGCCAGGCAGCCCCGGTCGTGGTCTGCGGAGATCACCAGCGCCGAGCCGCCCGCCTCCCATGGGCCGAGTGTGCGCACCTGCTCGCCGAGCTGCCGGAGCCCGGCCAGGACCGCATCCCCGAGCCGGGATTCGCAGCGCAGCTCGGCCGGTGCGCCGATCACGTTCGCGTCGCTGCCGGGGAAGGCGGTGAACCTGGGGGCGGACACCGCCTGCTGCGGGTCGAGGCCGTGATCGGCCAGGTGCGAGATCAGCTGCATGTTCCACTGCACCTGGCCGTCGCCGCCAGGGGTATTGCCGACATGGCGCAGCCGCCCCGCCTGGTCGGTCAGCAGCCAGGCGTTCAGCGTGTGCAGCGGTCGCCGCCGGGGCCGCACCTCGTTGGGGTGGCCGGACAGCAGGTAGGCCCCCGGCCCAGCCGGTTGTTCAGCATGATCCCGGTGCCGGGGATGGTCATCCGGGCGCCGAAGGTGAATGCGAGCGAGTGGATGAAGCTCACCGCCCGGCCGTGGCCGTCCACGGCCACGGTTGAGGTGGTGTCGCCGTCGGCCACCAGGCCGGCCGCCGGAGCGGCGATTTTGGCCCGCAGCTGCCGCCTGGCCTGCGCCACCGCCACCTCGGTGAGCAGTTCGCGCCAGCCGGGGCTGTCGCTGCCGCAGCGCTCGTAGCGATCGGCGAACGCGCGCCGAGCGGCGGCCGCGAGCCAGTGCACCGCGGCGGCACTCAGCCACGACATCCCCGCCAGCTCGCCGTCGCACAGGGCCGCCTGCTGCACGACCATCCAGCCCGCCGACGGCGGCGGTGTCTGGTGCAGGACGAGGCCGCCGTAGCCGCCGGTCAGCGCGGGCCCGATGGCGGCCTCGCCGCACGCCTCCCACTCCTGCCCGCTAAACGGGGCGCCGCCTGCTCGCAGCGCCGAGACGGCCCGCTCGGCAAGGCTGCCGCGGTAGAACGCGGCGGGGTCGGCCGCAAGCAGCCGCATCGATGTCGCGAGCTGGTCCTGCCTGAGCGCTTCCCCGGTCTCCGGCGCGCGACCGCCGGGCAGGAAGGACTGGCGGGCGCCGTCGTCGTCGGCGAGGTCAGCGGCGTGCTCGATGATGTCGGCGCGAGTCTTCGCGGTGCAGGGCAGCCCTCGCTCGGCCGCGCGGACCGCGGCCAGCCAGAGTTCCGAAAGCGGCCGGGTGGCACCGGTTGCGTGCAGCGCGGCCACTGCGGCCATGGCGCCCGGCACGGCGACGGCCAGCGGGCCCCGCAGTGGGATCGTCGGCAGGCCCAGCTCGCGGTAGAAGCCCGGATCGGCGCCGTCCGGGCCGAAGCCGCTGCCCCCGACCGTCCACACCGCGCCGTCCGGCTCCCGGATCAGCGCGAACGCATCGCCGCCGACGCCGCACTGGCCGGGCAGGGCGACCCAGCACATAGCCGCCATCGCGAGGGTGGCGTCAATGGCGTTGCCGCCGCCCGCCAGTACCTGTGATCCCACGGCGGCGACCGCCGGGTGGCTGGCCGCCGCCATGTGCTCGCCGGCCAGCGCCGCCGGCCGGGCTGGCCAGTCCGGGCCGCGCTCGGTCACAACGTTCCGGGGCCTGCGACTCGCGGCCGCCGGCGCGGGCCTGACTGGCCGGCGTCGCCGGGGGCGATGCCGACGAAGATCTCGCCGCTGGTCTCCTGGACCGGGAACGTGCGGATCGGCTCGGTCGCCGGCGGGTAGACCGCTTCGCCAGTCTCCAGATCGAATACGCTGCCGTGGCACGAGCAGCCGATCCCGTCGTCGACCAGCTTGCCAGCCGACAGCAGGCAGTCCAGGTGCGAGCAATAGTTGGTGGTCGCGTATACCTTGCCGCGCAGCCTGGCCACGCACAACTCGACCTCGCCGGCGTAAAAGCGCCGCACCCAGCCTTCCGGCACCTGGCCCGAGCGGGCGACCCGGATGAACTCCCGGCCCCCGCCCGCCTGCCCGTCCGCCGCGTCGCTCCCGGCGCTGTCACTCTCGATCATGTCGCGCCCGCTCACGTACCGATGTAGACGGTCTTGTCGATGGTGTAGAACTTCATCATCGTGTCGCCTGCCTGCTCCTTGTAGGTCTGGCTGCTGGAGTGCTTGATGCCGCCGAACGGCGCGTTGATGGCGACACCGGTGGTGGGCTGGTTGACCTTCACCACCCCGGCCTCTACCTCCCGCGCGAAGCGCAGCGCCCGCTCCAGGCTGCCGGTCACGATGCCGGCCGACAAACCGTACTCGCTGTGGTTGGCAATCTCGACCGCCTCCTCGAACGAGCTGGCCCGGTGCATGCTCAGCACGGGACCGAATACCTCCTGCTGGGCCAGCCGTGAGGAGGACTCGACGTCGGTGAAGATGGCGGGCCGGGCGAAATAGCCGGCCGCGAGGGCGTCCGGCAGCGGCTCGTCGCCGCTTTGCAGCCGACCGCCGTCGGCGATCGCTTTCTCCAGGTAACGGTGGACCTTTTCGAGCTGGCCGCGGGTGGCGAGCGGCCCGAAGTCGACGCCGTCGTCCAGCCCGTTACCTAGCCGGCGCCGCCGGGCCCGCTCGAGCAGCCGCTTGAGCAGTTCTTCGTGCACGGCGTCGTGCACGATCACCCGGCTGGTTCCCGTGCAGGCCTGGCCGGACAGGCCGAACGCGCCGCGGTCGATGATGTCAGCGGCCTGGTCCAGGTCGGCGTCGTCCAGCACTACTACCGCGTTCTTGCCGCCCATCTCGAGCTGGCAGCGCTTGGCCGGGCCGGCGGCCCGGTGAATGGCCGAGCCGACCAGGTACGACCCGGTGAACGTGACCGCCCCCACCCGTTCGTCGTCGACCAGCGCGGCCCCGGCCTCAGCGCCGCCTTGCACGAGGGCGAGCGCGCCGGCCGGGACACCGCCCTCGAGCAGCGCCTCCACCAGCCGCTGGCCCATCAGCGGCGTCACCTCGCTCGGCTTGAACACCACCCCGTTGCCGGCGGCAAGCGCCGGGCCAAGTTTGCGGGCCGCGATGTTGAGCGGGAAGTTCCACGGGGTGATGGCGACCACCACCCCCACCGGCTCCCGTGAGCTGAAGACCAGGCCCTCGCCGGCCGGCTGGAAGGTCTGGCCGGCCAGGCGCAGCGCCTCGCCCGCGTAGAACCGCAGGTTCGCCGGGGTCCTGGTGGACTCCATCCGGGCCTCGCTCAGCGTCTTGCCCTCTTCCCTCACCAGCTCCACGGCTAGCTGGTCCGCGCCGCGTTCCATGATGTCAGCAGCCCGCTCCAGCGCCCTGGCCCTCGCTTCCGGGCTGCGCCGGGCCCACTCCCGGTAGCCGTCGCTGACGGCACCCACAGCGGCACGGGCATCGTCGGCGGTCGAGTCGGGCGCTACGCTGACCACCTCGCGCTCGTCGGCGGGATTGCGCCGCTCGGCGGTCCGCCCGCTCGCCGATCCGGTCCACTCGCCCGCGATGAAGTTGCCCTTCACGGGATTCATGCCAGTTCCTCCTCAAGGGACTCATCGAGCAGCGCCGCCTCGGCAAGCTCGGCTAGGTCGGCGTCCTCATCCGCGAGCACGCCCGCCGGCACCCGGACCTGGCCGGCTATCAGCTCCTTGGCTGCCATCACCTCGGCTCCCCGGTCCACGCCGAAGGCCGCCCGGATCAGCCCGTCGCGCAGGTAGAAAGCGCAGAAATCCAGATCGTCCAGCGAGCCGCGGACGACTAGCTCGTCAGCTCCGCTGGCATGGCCCGCGTACTGCAGGCTGACGTCGTACTGGTCGGACCAGAACCAATGCGGGTCGGCGTACGGGCCGCCGCGGCCGAGCAAGCAGCGGGCGGCGGCTGCCGCTTGCTTGCTGGCGTTGTCGAAATGCTCCACCCGCATCCGCTCGCCGAACAGCGGGTGCCAGTGGCTGGCGATGTCGCCGGCCGCGAGGACGTTGGGGACAGAGGTGCGGCAGTGCTCGTCGACGATGACCCCGTTGCCGACCGCCAGGCCAGACCGGGCCGCCACCTCCACGTTGGGCTCGCAGCCGATGCCGACAACCAGCACGTCGCCCTCGATCCGCGCCCCGCTGCTGGTGGTCACCACCACCCCGGCGGTGCTCTCGCTCACCTCGGCGACCGACTCCGCCAGCCGCAGGTCCACCCCGTGCGCCTGGTGCAGCCTGGCGCACGCCGCGCCGACTGCCGGGCCGAGCACCGGCAGCAGCGGCACCGCGAGCGCCTCGACCACGGTGACCTGGCAGCCGAGGCCCCGGGCAGTGGCGGCTACCTCGGCGCCGATGAAGCCGCCGCCGACCACGATCAGCCGCGCGCCGGGGCGCAGGTGCGAGCGGAGCCGGTCGCTGTCGGCGATCGTGCGCAGATAGCAGATCCGCTCCCCGGCAGCCGCCGGCAGCCGCCGCGGCCGTCCGCCGGTGGCCACCAGCACCGCGTCGGCCGCCACCAGCGTTCCGTCGGCGAGCTCGACTCCGGCGTCGGCAGGCGAGATACGTACCGCCGGCTGGCCGAGCCGCAGCCGGACGTCGTTCTCCTCGCACCAGTGCTCGGGGAGGAGGAACAGCCCCTCGTCGTCGCCGCTTGCCAGGTACTCCTTAGACAGCGGCGGCCGCTGGTACGGACGGTCCGGTTCGTCGCCGATCATCTCGATCCGGCCCTCGAATCCGGCGCGCCGCAGCGTCCTGACCGCCACGGCTGCGGCCTGGCCGGCGCCGATGGTGGCCACAGCCTCGATCACGTGAACTGCCTTTCGCCTTGCGTGCCACCGGTCACGGCTGCGCGGGTGACGGCGACAGCTCGTACTGCCCTTCGCCGCCGGTCGCCCGCCCGGTACCGCCGAGCCGCCGGGCCGGGCCGACATACACCTTGTCGTTCTCGACTAGCACGTCGTAGGTCGGCTGACACTGCTCCTGGTCGTCGACTTGCCCGGTCGCGGGATCGAAGGCCCACTGATGGCCGGGGCAGATGACGCGGCCACGCAGCACCACGCCCTTGCTCAGCGACCGCTGCTTATGGATGCAGGTATCGCGCAGGGCGTACACCTGGCCGTCGATCAGGAACAGGGCGATGTCCTCGCCGCCCACCATCACCAGCTTGCGCTTGCGGCGGGCCAGCTCGGCCAGGTCGGCGACCTGCACCCACTCACCCATCGCGCCTCCTGGCCCCGGTCCGCCGCAGCCTGCCGCAGCGCCGGACGGCGCCGGTCAGACGCTTCCCCATCCCTCGGTTCCGGCTGAGACTGGCGCAAGGCCGTCCTCGTCAGGCGCGACGTAGGTGTCGTAGAGCGCCTTGGTGTAGGCGAACCGCATCTCGGCGCCCCACCGGACGAACTGCAGGCAGCGCTGCTGCAGCTCGGGCGTGGTGGCGTTGTCGAGCACGATCTGGTAGCCGCGCTCGCCGTGCACCTCGTCGGAGGTGATGTGCAGCGAGAAGAACTCGATCTCGTCCTCGGTGAAGCCGTAGACCTCGCGCAGCGGGACGATCTGCTTCTTGTAGATGCTGGGCACCTGCGACTCCAGGCCGACAACCAGTGCCGCTGTCGCGACCACGAAGTGCTCGCGCATGGCCATGGCGTAGCACCACGCCTGCAGGCCGCGGGTGACCGCATTCATGCTGTTCGGGTCTTCAATCTGCGCCCTGGTGGTCCCGCAGGCCTCGGCGAACCGGATCAGCAGATCGGTGTGCCGGATGTCTGCCAGCTCCTCCTCGTACATGTTCTGCAGCAGGAAGTCCTTGGCGAACGTGTTCTCATCCGGAGTGTTGGCGTAGATGTAGCCTAGATAGTCGGCGAACGGCCCCACGTAGTGGTAGTGGTTCTCGGCCCAGCGCGCGAAGTGATGGCGCTTGAGCTTCCCATCCGCCCAGGCCTGGCTGAACGAGGCGTTCTTGGCCTCGCGGCCTTTGATCGCGTCCTGCAGCGCCGTGCGGAACTCATCCTTGGAAAGGAGCGCGGCCATATGATCACCTTCCGTGCCTGCGCGAGCGACCCCGCCGTCTGCCGCCGGGGGTCCTGACTCCACGAAACTAAGACAGCCGGCGGCTGGCTTCCCAGGGTGAGACCGCACATGATTCGATGTGAGTCGCTATGCACCATGCACGAGGGTGATCTTCTCGCCGGCCGATAACACCGGAGAACCGCACCGGCGGCCGGAAGGCCGCGCTAACTGAAGGGACGTAGATGAGGACCTCCCGTGCCGCTGCAGGCATCCGGGCGCGGGACACGCTGATCGTGGCCCTGGCGCTCAACAGCGGCGCCACCGACGCAATCGGCTTCCTCGCCCTCGGCGGGGCGTTCACCAGCGTGATGACCGGAAACCTGGTGCTGCTCGGCATGTCGGTCGCTAAGCCGGGCCTGGCGGTGCTGACTGCCGCGGCCATCTTCTCCTATATCGCGGGGACGGCGGCCGGAGCGCGCCTGGCGGGCGAGCCGCGCGCCGGCGATCCGGTCTGGCCGCGGGCGGTCACCCGCACCCTGATCGCCGAGATCTGCGTCGTCGCCGTCTATGCGGCTGGCTGGGAGTGGGCCGGCGGCCACCCGAGCCGCCCCGGCCAAGTCGGCCTGCTGATGCTGAATGCGGTGGCACTCGGGCTGCAGAGCACGGCGATCAACCGCTTCGGCGTGAAGGGCCTGTCCACGACCTACATGACCGGCACGCTGACGACCGTGGTCACCAGCCTGGCTTCCGGCCGGCCGGTGAGTCATGTGGCGCGCAGCCTCTGGATCATCGGCGCCATGCTGGCGGGCGCCGCGGCTGCCGCCGCAGGCGTCCTGTTCGCGCCGCGGCTCGTCCCGCTCCTTCAGCTCGCTGCCCTGGCCAGCGTGATACTCACCGCCAGCCGCTGGTGGCCGAGTGCCCGGACCGGCGAACCGAGCCGGCTAGTCACCACCAGCCTCTCCAGTCACTAAGATCTCAGCAGCCACCACGTTCCGGCGATGTAGCGGCCAGCGTCGACCGCAGCCGGATCCGCCGCCATCGCGGGCGGGGCCAGCCCCTGAGACCGATCTGCCCGTCTGACAGCAGACCGCCTACTACCGACCGAGCTATGTGTGCATCTTGTACATGGACCGCGCAAGCCGACCGACCCGACGCTAGACCAACAAGAACCGGCCGGCAGTAGACCGGCTTCCCAACGCGCGGCAGGCAGGAGGTCCGGCGTGCTCAACCAGCGCTCCAGCGCCCGCGGCCAGGCCCGGCCTGCGCGGGTGCCAGCCCGCGGCACATCGTGCCACCTGCCAGGGTTGGGCGCCGCGCCCACGCTGCAGCCGTGGAGACGTGCACTGTGTACATGGACGCCTCCCGGCAGGGTGGCGCAGTCTTTCCGCCAAACAGCGAACGAGCGGCGGACAGGAGAGGCAGCTGAGACCGCGGCAGTGCCCGTCTCGGCTGGCCTTCCCCCCTGTCGCCGTCATGGCAGGCACAAGCCTCCGACAATCCCCCAGCTGAGGGAAAGGACGCGGACAACGTGAGACTATCGCAGCACAATGCCGGCCCGCGCCGGCCCGCCCACGGCAAGAGACACCTGGCGGCCCTGGTGGCGTCGGCCGCCGTCGGCGCATTGACCCTCGCGGCCTGTGGCAGTTCGCCGGGCTCGTCCGCGAGCGGTGGCTCGGGTTCGGCCAGCGGCAAGCTCGACTTTGTCGCGCTCGACCCGTTCAGCGGATCCGACGCATCGTACGGGCCGCTCGCGCTGTCGGGCTGCTACCCGGCCGTGCATCTCATCAACGCGGCCGGCGGCGTGCTCGGCCACCAGCTCGAGTGCACCAGCTCGGACACGCGCGGCGACCCGCAGGACGCCGTGCCGGCCGCGAACGCGCTCGTCGCCAACAGTTCCAACGTGGTGGCTGTGCTCGGCCCCAGCTCGGACGAGATCCTGTCTGTCATGGGCATCCTCGAGCAGGCGAAGCTGCCGTCGTTCCCGATGAGCGGCGATTCGCAGTACGACCACCAGACGAACCCGTACTTCTGGCGGCTGGTGCCACCGGACGCTGACGAGGGCTACGCGATGGCGGCGTGGGCGAAGGACCACGGATACACTCGCGCGGCAGCGGTATTCGCCAGCGGTAGCCAGGCGCAGGCCGACGGCCCGGCCTCACAGTCCGGGTTCAAGGCCCTCGGCGGCTCGATCGTGGCCAGCGTCAGCCTCACCCCCGGGCAGCCGTCGTACAGCACGGAAGCAGCGCAGGTCGCGGCCTCGCACCCGCAGGTCATCTTCTACGACGCGGGCGCGCCGGAATCGGCGACGTTCCTGGCCGAGCTCGTGCAGCAGATGGGCAAGCTGCCCCCGGTCTATGTCGTGGAGACCGAGGAGGAGCCCGGCTGGATCACGGCCGTCACGGGCGCTATCGGTGCGAAGGCGCTGGGCAGCTTCACGGCGTTCGAGTCGGCGACGCCTGCGTCCACCGTGCCGGGCTGGAAGGCGTTCAGCACGTCGCTGAGCGCGGTGGCCTCGCAGGTGCCCGACTACAAGCAGTACCTCAACGACCCGTTCACGCTCTCCTACTACGACGCATCGAACCTGGTTGCCCTCGCCATGCTGGAGGCGCACTCGACCAAGCCAGCGGTCTTCAACAAGTACATCATGGGGCTGACCGAGCCGGGCGCCGGGAAGGTAGTCGTGACCAACTTCGCCGCGGGCAAGAAGGCCATCGCGGAGGGCAAGCAGATCCAGTATGTCGGCGCACTCGGGACGATCACGCTGGACAAGTACCACAACATCGCCGCGCCGTTCGTCGCGCTGACCGAGGGTTCTAACCCCAAGCAGATCGGCACGGTGCCTACCAACCTGATGGTCGGGGCAGCTGGATGACGATCGGTTTCGTGCGGCCGGCGGGAGGGCTGGGACAGTCATGAATCTGGTGCTGCCTTCACTGGGATTCGGCATCATCACCGCTTCCACCCTCCTGCCGGCCGCCGTCGGGTTCACCCTGCAGTTCAGTGCCACTGGCGTGCTCAACATCGCGTTCGGCGCCCAGATGACGTTCGCCGCGTTCATCGCCTACGTCTGCACCCAGGCGGGACTGAGCATCTGGCTGGCGATGGCGGCGGCCGCGGTGTGCGGAGCGCTGGCCTCGGCCCTGCTGAACCGGTTCCTGCTCACGCCGTTCGCCCGCCGGGGCACGACGTTCTTCGGCATGGTGGTGGTGACGATCGCGCTCGCCCTGCTGGTCGAGTATGCCGTTGAGCTGATCTGGGGGCCGCTGCCGGTCTCCTATCCGCTCACGGCGCCTGGCCTCGTGCACGTCGGCCCGATGTCCTTTACCCACTCCCAGCTCGTCGTGCTGGCGATCGGAGTGGTGTTCGCGATCGGGACGCACGCCCTGCTGCGTTACACCAGGGCCGGCAAGGCGATCCGCGCGGTCGCCGACAACCGGGACCTGGCGCGCAGCAGCGGCATCTCCGCCCAGCGGATCACCGACCTGGCGTGGCTCGTGTCGGGACTGATGGGCGGGGCGGCCGGCGTCATGCTCGGGATCAGCTTGTCCAGTGTCTCCTACACCATGGGCGACACGTTCCTGCTCGAGATCGTCGCCGCGGCCGTGCTGGGCGGGGTCGGCCAGGTGTACGGGGCCATGCTCGGAGCCCTGGTGATCGGCGTCCTGCTGCAGGAGAGCGCCATCGTGCTCGGTGGTGCCTATGCGCCGATCAGTGCGTTCGCCGTCCTCATCCTGGTCCTGCTCATCCGGCCGACCGGAATACTGGCGGGCGCGGCGAAGGCAAAGGGAGTCAGCTGATGGATTACTACCTGCTCACCGTCTGCATCTACGTGGTGGTGGGCATCATCGCCTGCTGGGGGCTCAACCTGCAGTTCGGGGAGACGGGCGTGCTGAACTTCGCCGCCGTCCTCTTCGTGGCAGTCGGCGCCTACACCGCCAGCCTGTTCAGCCTGGGGCACCCCACCCCGGCCAGCTACCAGCAGTACTTCTGGGGGACGAGCCTGCCCTGGCCGCTGCCCTGGCTGGCCGCCGGGGTGGCCGGTGGCGCCCTCGGCCTGCTCGTCGGCTTGCTCGTGCTGCGCCGGCTGCGCGGCGACTACCAGGCCATGGTCTTGCTGGTCGTATCCACCATGGGCACCTACCTGGTGTCGGCGGATCCCGGCCTGCTGAACGGGAGCATCGGTCTGGCCAGCATCCCGGCGCCGTTCAAGAGCGAGCTGCACACCGGCCAGGTCGGTTACGAGCTCTTCTACCTCGGGCTGTCGGTCGTGACCGCGCTGATCATCTTCGAGGCGCTGCGGCGCATCAACGCCTCGCCGCTCGGCCGCGTGCTCCGCGCGGTACGCGAGAACGAGCAGGCCGCCGAGGCCGTCGGCCACAACGTGGCGGCGACCAAGCTGCTGGTGATGGTCGTCGGCGGGGCGGTGGCCGCGCTGGCCGGCGCCATCGAGGTTCAGTTCATCGGCGCGTGGGCGCCGGCCGGGTGGACCTACCCCGAGACGTTCGGGCTGTTTGCCGCGGTGATCGTCGGCGGCAGGGGCAACCTCGGCGGGGTTGCCGTGGGTGCGTTCCTGGTGCAGGGCCTGTTCCTTGAGGGCACTGTGCTGCTGCCCGACTTCGGCAACCCGGACGTCATCGGCGCGGTCCAGTGGATGAGCCTCGCGACGCTGATCCTGCTCTTCCTCTGGTTCCGCCCGCAGGGAGTCATCCCGGAACGCCAGCGGAAGTTCCGCGAGGGTCAGGCGGGGCCGCTGCGCGGCCTGCTGCCCGCGCAAGCTTTCGCGCGAGTCGGCAGGGGGCAGCAAGGTGCCTGAGAACTCGGTGGTATCGAAGCAGCAGGTGCCCGCCGCGGTGAGCCCGGCGTCCGGAGGCCAGGACGGCGAGCCGTTGCTCCGGCTGGCGGGGCTCACCGTCAGGTTCGGCGGGGTCGTCGCCGTCGACGACGTGTCCTTCGGGATCATGCCGGGGACCGCGGTGGGCCTCATCGGCCCGAACGGCGCGGGCAAGAGCACCGCGCTGAAGGCGATCGGCGGGGAGGTCAAGCCCACCTCGGGCGCGGTCCTGTTCGACGGGGTGAATCTGGCCGGCCGGCCGCCGCACGTCGCGGCCCGCCATGGGCTCATCAGGACCTTCCAGCTCGGCGGCGAGTTCGCCCGGCTCACGGTCATGGAGAACCTGCTGGTTGCCGTCCCCCGGCTACGCGGCCAGAGCATCTGGGGTGCGCTGGCGGGACGGAGATGGTGGGCGGCGGCGCAGGATGCCGAAGTCCGCCGCGCCAGGGACGTGCTGTCCCGGCTGGATCTGACGGACAAGTGCGACGCGTTTGCCAGGGACCTGTCGGGCGGGCAGCGCAAGCTCGCCGAGATCGGCCGGGCGCTGATGGCGCGGCCCAAGATGCTGGTCCTGGATGAGCCGATGGCGGGAGTGAACCGGAGCCTGGCGCGGCACATCGAGGAAGCGCTGAAGGCGCTGCGGGACGAAGGGCTGACGCTGCTGCTCGTGGAGCACGAGCTCGGGTCGGTGGAGCGGCTCTGCGACCGGGTCATCGTCATGGCAGAGGGGCGGCAGATCGCCGACGGGGACATGGGGCAGCTGCGGTCGCGCGAGGAAGTCCTGCGCGCCTATCTAGGTGGTGGATGAAAAGATGATGCCCGCTTCAGAGCACGTGCCGGCCAGCGCCGCGCCTGCCCGCGCAGCCGACTGCCTGCAGGTACGCGACCTCACGGCCGGGTATGGTGGCCCGCCGGTCGTCCGCGGGATCTCACTCGGCCTCGGCCAGGGGCAGGTGGCCGTGATCGCCGGACCGAACGGCGCGGGCAAGTCGACCCTGGTGAAGTCGATTGTCGGCCACCTGCGGTGCGCCAGCGGGTCAGTGACGGCCGGCGGCCGGGACATCACCAACCATCCGCCCGAGAAGATCGCCAGGGGCGGCGTTGGCTATGTCCCCCAGAACGAGGACGCGTTCGGGACCATGACGGTGCTGGAGAACCTCGAGATCGGCGGCTACCTGCTCAAGAAGCGTGCGGTCGGGCCGCGGATCGCCGAGGTCATGGAGGTCTTCCCGGCGCTCGGGCGGATGCGCAAGCGCCACGTGTCCCGGCTGTCCGGTGGCGAGCGCAAGATGGTGGCCATCGGCCGGGTGCTCATGCTGCGCCCGCGCCTGCTCATCCTCGACGAGCCCACCGCCGGGCTCGCCGTCGCGCTGACCACCGAACTGTTCGAACGTTACATCCCGGCCCTGAGCGCCACCGGGGTCGGCGTGCTGCTGGTGGAGCAGAAGGCGACCGAGGCGCTCCGGGTCGCGGACTGGGGCTACATCCTGGTGTCGGGGCAGGTCCACGTCTCCGAGCCGGCCAGCACGATCCTGAGCCGTCCGGACATCGGCGAGGTCTTCCTCGGCGGGTCGTCGTCGGTGCTCGCCGGCGAGGACTGATGGCCGAGCCGGGTCCGTTGCCGCCGGGTCCGTTGCCGCCGCCCCCGGCCCCGCAGGGCGACTACGTCCCGGTGCGGCTGCATGGCGGGCTCGCTTTCGTCGCCGGCATGACCCCGCGGGAGCACGGCGAGCTGGTGGTCACCGGCCGGGTGGGCGCCGACCTGGATGCCAGGGCGGCGCAGCTGGCGGCCGGCATCGCCACCCGCCGAGCCCTGTCCGCACTGGCGGCGGCGGCAGGCGGGCTGAATCGGGTGACCGCCGCGTTGCACCTCACCGTGTATGTAGCGGCCGTGGACGGGTTCACCGAGCACACGACCGTCGCTGACGGGGCATCGCAGGCGCTGGCTGAGGCGCTTGGCGATCGCGGCCGGGTGGCCAGGGCCGCGATCGGCGTGGCCTCCCTGCCCGGAGGCGCTCCGGTGGAGGTGTCCCTGCTGGCGGCGGTAGAGCCGGCCAGCGGGGCCGGCTAGAGCGGGGACGGCTAGAGCGGGGACGGCTAGAACGGTGCCGGGGTAGTCGTCGGCATCGTCCTAGCCGCCCGCAGCGATCGCCCGCCAGCGGCTGCTGTCGTGGTCGGCCGGTCAGGTCTGGCTGACCACCGGTCCCGGCCCGAACGGGATCGGCGGTGCCTCCGCCTCGCCGAAGTCGCCAGGCTTGGTCTCGTCATTGCCCCGCGGCAGCCGGGCGAGCAGCGGAGTGAGCACGGTGGCGACGACCAGGTTGGCGACCACCCCGACGATCCCGGTCCAGATCGTCATCTTGGTGTGGAGCCCCCAGGTGGACAGCGCGAACGAGGCATTGCCGAAGTGCGCGGTCGTCGCGCTGGGCGTGACGTAGAGCATGTAGACGGACAGTCCCATGCCGGCGATCCAGCCAGCCACCAGCGCCCAGCGGTGGTACCACCGGGTGTACAGGCCGAGCACCACCGACGGCAGGATCTGGATGACGATGACGCCGCCGATCAGCTGGAACTCCAGCGCGAACGTCAGCTTCAGGCTGACGATGACGGCCACCGCGCCCAGCTTGAGCAGCACCGACACGATCTGGCTGACGAGCCCTTCCTCCCGGTCGCTTGCGGCCGGCCGGATATAGGGCTTGTAGATGTCACGGGCGAAGGTGTTGGCCGCGGCGATCGCCATGATTGCCGCGGGCACCAGCGCGCCGATGACGATCGCGCCGAAGGCGATCCCGGCGAACCAGTGCGGGAACTCGTCGTTGAACAGCACCGGAACGATCGTGGTGGTGTCGGGCTTCGCCGCCGTGCCGCCCACCGGCTTCACGTGGGCAGCCAGCGCCATGTAGCCGAGCAGCGCGATGAAGCCCAGCATCAGCGAGTAGGCCGGCAGCAGCGACATGTTCTTCTTCACGACGTTCCTGCTGCGGGCGGCCAGCACGCCGGTGACCGCGTGCGGGTACAGGAACAGCGCAAGCGCCGAGCCGAGCGCAAGCGTGGTGTAGCCGAGGTACTGCGATCCGCTCAGCAGCGTGCTGTAGCCCTTCGCGGCAAGCGCGGACTGCGCGCCGTGGAAGATGACGTTATAGCCGCCGAGCTTGTAGGGAATGTAGATGACCGCGACAAGGACCATGACGTAAATGAGGATGTCCTTGACGAACGCGACCATTGCCGGGGCCCGCAGACCCGAGGTGAAGGTGTAGGCCGCGAGCACGACGAACGCGATCCACAGCGGCCAGTCCCCGCCGATGCCCATGGTCTCGATGACGGCCCTGATCCCGGTCAACTGCAGCGCGATGTACGGCATGGTCGCGACGATGCCGGTGATCGCCACCAGCAGCGCCAGGATCGAGGAGCCGTGCCGTCCGCGGACGAAGTCGGCCGCGGTCGCGTAGCCGTGCTCGTGACAGACCGACCACATCCGTGCGGCCGCGAACATGACCAGCGGGAAGACGGCGATCGTGTACGGCACAGCGAAGAAGCCGGCCGCTCCGACCCCGAACAGCAGCGCGGGCACGGCCACGAAGGTGTAGGCGGTGTACAGGTCACCGCCGATGAGGAACCAGGAGACCACGGTGCCGAACCTGCGGCCGCCGAGGCCCCATTCCTCAAGGCTGGCGAGCGAGGTGCCGCGGCGCCAGCGAGTCGCCGCGAAGCCGATCACCGCCACTACCACGAACATGCCGAGCACGATGCCGAACTCGAGGCCGTTGAATGCCGGGATCATCGTGTGCTCCTCGTCGCGAGGTAGACGATTCCGACGCACACCGCGACGCCGGCGATCCAGAGCAGCTGCCACCAGTAGAAGAACGGCATGCCGCCGATCGATGGCTTGTCGAAGTTATAGAACTCCGGTACGAGTGTCGCGACCAGCGGTAGCAGTAAGAGCAGCAGTACGAGCCGGTTCCGGCGACCTGGTGCGGGTTGCTGATCCATGTCGAGCCTCCTTGCCGGTCCAACTTTCGCCGTGACAGCTTTTGTTGCGACTCATGGCGCAGCCCCCCCTATGCGGCATTTTCCACCGATCGCGCCCGCTTGACAACCGTTTCCCGACTGGAAAGCGACTAGCCGCGGTCGGCAAGGTGAGCGAGCCATGACCGGATCGGCCGCTTGCAGCCAGCCGGCATGGTGAGCCCATCGGCCTCGGTCAGGGCGAAGAAGCCGATCGCTGAGTGCTCGTCGCGCAGTGCTCGTCGCGCAGTGCTCGTCGCGCAGTGCTCGTCGCTGAGCGCCGACGGCCGATCGCCTTCCGGGTGACAGCCGACCGGCCCACCCTAATACCGGCGGGAACGCGGCACTACAGGGTCACTCTCAGCGCGGCGCAGCGGCTGATAGACGGCGCGGGCAGTGCCGGCCCAGGATGGCGGCTTGCTCGGCCGGACTCAGGCTGGCGGTGAGCGCGACGGCTCTCGCCACCACGTCCCGGTAGCCGGCCCGCAGAGTGCATACCGGCCAGTCAGGCCCGAACATCAGCCGCTGCGGCCCGAAGGCCGCGAGAGCCAGGTCGGCATACGGCCGGAGCTGGTCGGCGGGCGCCTCGCCGAGGATTCCCGACAGCTTGCACACGGTATTCGGCAGCGCGGCCAGCGCGCCGAACGACGCGGCCCATGTCTCGTCCGGCGCGATTCCCGCGGTCACGTCGACGTTCCCGAGATGGTCCAGCACGAAGATCAGCTCTGGCAGTGCGGCAGCCGCCTGCACCGCGGCGGCGAGCTGACCGGGCTGCAGCACGAGGTCGAACGTCAGCCCGGCGGCAGCCAGCGCCCTCAGGCCGCGCCTGACGTCCGGGCGGGCGAGCCAGCCGGGATCGGGCTCGCTGAGCAGCGGATGCCGAAGGCCGGCCAGGAACTCCCCGCCAGGCGCGGCGCGCAGTTCGGCGATCGCGTCACCGATGCCGGGTCGCGTCAGGTCGGCCCAGCCGACGACCGCGGCCACCAGCGAGCCGGTGCGCGCCAGCGCGAGCAGTTCCGGAGTCTCCGCCGGCTCGGCGACGGTCTGCACTACCACGGTGGCCGTCACGCCGGCTGCCGCGGCGAGCGGCGTGAGGTCGGTTACCGCGAACGGCCGGCGCAACGGCGCGAGCTCGTCAGCGGAGTCGAGCCAGGGCTGTGCCCGGACGGCCGGATCCCAGACGTGGTGATGCGCGTCGATGACGGGAACGGGGGTTGCCATCCTGGTCACAGGCCCAGGTCATCCAGTTGCTTGTGCAGGTCGGCGCGCGGCCCGGCGTAACTGCCCGCATCGTGCTGTGTCGTCCCGGCCCCGCCGGGAGCCGGCGGAGCAGCCGCCGCGGTGGTGTGAGCGGCCGCGGAGACCGCGGTCGCCCGACTGCTGCCGCTCGCCGCCGGCGCCCCGCCGGCGGCCGCGATGTCCGGCCGCAACCTCGAGCGCGCTGCGGCCATGGCGCGGTCGCGGAAGAGCCAGCCGCCAGCGATTCCGCCGACCAGACCGCCGATGTGATCCTGCCAGCCAATGCCCGCTTTCGGCAGCAGCACGGTGAACTGGTAGGCGAAGCACAGCGCCATCACCGCGCCAATCAAGATGTCGATGCCGTGCCGGTCGAAGAAGCCCTTCACCAGCACGTAGCCGAGATAGCCGAAGACCACTCCGCTCGCGCCGACCCCGATGGTGCCGGGGGAGCCGATGAGCCAGGCGGTGGCCCCGCTGGTGATGATGACCAGTGCGGTCAGCCAGAGGAAGCGGCCAACGCCCCGGTAGGCGGCCAGGAAGCCGAAGATGAACAGCGGGCCGGAGTTGGACTCGATGTGAGTCCAGCTTACGTGCAGGAACGGAGCCGTCAGCAGGTACGGCAGAGTGTGCACATCGTGCGGGATGATGCCGTAGAAGTAGCTGAGCTTGTAATGGTCAGCCCAGTTGACAACCTGGACGAGCCACAAGATGGCCAGGAAGCCCACCATCACGAACAGGGCCTTGCGGGCTTCGGCCACCAGGGACTCGGCGTCGCTGGCGCCGAGAGTCCATGCCCGGTGCTTGGGGCTGCTCATATCATCCGTCCCTGCCCGTTCCCGCCCACGCTCGCTGACCTGGCCGGCCTTGCCTCACAAGCTAGCGGCTCGGCAGGGATACGGGGAAGCTCTGGCGGCCGGGCGCGCGGCACCGCTCGTTACGGCAGGTAATTGTTAGCTTACATATCGCCAAGTTGTGATCTGCGTCAGGCCAATTACGGGTTTCCGTCGCAGCTTTTTCGGCGGAAACGCTTTGTAGTCGAGCGCAGTTCTGGCAACGTATTGCGGCGACGGTCCCGGGCCCGGCGGTTGAGCCCGGCCGTCATGCGACTCGCTGCCCTGTCACCGCAGCGGTCCGCGCGCTGGGCGCTCCGCTCAGTCGCGCCTGGCCGACGGAAGGACTGCCTTGTCACAGCATCGGAGACGGCCGCAGGC
>DAHVAR010000245.1 GCA_027314515.1 Actinomycetota bacterium | reverse complement strand
GCCGCGTCGTCGTGCGCAGCCGACAGGAACCAAGCCTCAAAGGGCGAGGGCGGCAGGTAGACCCCGGCGTCCAGCATCGCGTGGAAGAACGCCGCATACGCTGCGGCCGACTGAGCTCGGGCTGCGCCGAAGTCACGCACCGGCTCATCGATGCCGAGGAAGAACGAGAACAAGCTGCCGGCCTCCTGCAGCCGGAACGGGACGCCGGCCCCGGTCAGCGCCTCGGCAGTGAGCTTGGCGACCGCGGCGGCGGCCTGATCGACCCGGCCATAGACGTCCGGCGAGCACTCGCGCAGCGTGGCCAGGCCGGCCGCGGTGGCCAGCGGATTCCCCGACAGTGTGCCCGCCTGGTAGACCGGCCCGGACGGCGCCAGCAGGTCCATGATCTCGGCCCGGCCACCGAAGGCAGCCGCCGGCAGGCCGCCGCCCATGACCTTGCCGAAGGTCATCAGGTCGCCCGCCACGCCTTCCCGGCCGTACCAGCCCGATCTGGTCACCCGGAAGCCGGTGAGCACCTCGTCCATGATGAGCAGCGCACCGTGCTCACGACATAGTCCGGCCAGCAGCTCGTTGAAGCCCGATGCCGGCGGTACGACGCCCATGTTCGCCGGGCACGCTTCGGTGATGACGCAGGCGATCTCGTCACCCCGCTCAGCGAACGCCTGCCTGACAGCCTCGGCGTCGTTGTACGGCAGCACCACCGTGTCAGCAGCAGAGGCCCCCGTGACCCCGGGCGAGTCGGGCAGCCCGAAGGTCGCCACACCCGAGCCCGCAGCGACCAGCAAAGCGTCCACGTGACCGTGGTAGCAGCCCGCGAACTTGACGACCAGCCGACGCCCGGTATACGCCCGCGCCAGCCGAAGCGTCGTCATGGTCGCCTCTGTGCCGGAGTTGACCAGCCGCACGCGCTCGACCGGAGCCCTCGCCGCCATCTCGGCCGCCAACTCTGCCTCTGCTTCGGTCACGGCGCCGAACGACGTCCCGTGCGCCGCTGCCGCCTGCACCGCCGATACCACCACCGGGTGCGCGTGACCGAGAATCATCGGGCCCCAGGAGCACACCAGGTCCACGTAACGGTTGCCGTCCACGTCGGTCAGGTAAGGACCGCTGCCCGATGCCATGAAAACCGGTGTGCCGCCGACCGAGCCGAACCCGCGAACCGGCGAGTTCACTCCGCCGGGCAAGATCGCGTTCGCGCGCGCGGACAACTCCGCGGATCGCCTACGTCCGACGCCTGAGGTCATCGGCCAGTCTCCTCGAACACGTCAGCCAGCATTTCCAGCACCGGGACACCATCGGGCAACTGGAAGCTAGCCGGCTCTCGGAGCCACCGGGCTGTCCCGCTGCTGCCGTGGCGGGACGGCGGCGCCAGCACGTAGCTATCCCTGCAGTGCCAGCGTAGCCCGCTGACTTCGGCGACTTCTTCCGGCTCGCAGTCCAGATGGCAGGACCACCACTCGTTCTCGTCGGCTGGCGCGCCGCGGGTACGGACAAAAAAATAGGCCCGCTTCCCGGCGCTGATCGCCACCGGGCCGGGCCGCAGGCCAGACTGCTCCATCCGCGACAAGGCCGTCATGCCCACCGCGGCAGGCGCGTCGAGTACGTCGAAGACGCGGCCTGTGACCAGAATTACATTGGCCTCGGGCATCGTCAGCCACCATCGGGCTACGAGCTCAGGATCCGTGCTGGCGAGTAGCTGCCAGGCCGGCGAGACAGGATGCGCGCCAGGCGACGGGCAGCCGATCCGGTCACACGAACACGACCGGCCAGCCAAG
>DAHVAR010000236.1 GCA_027314515.1 Actinomycetota bacterium | reverse complement strand
CGGCACCTTGCCGTCCGAGACAGGATCGGTCGATGAATCACCGGCATTCGACACCTCGGTGGCACACTCGGCGCGCGTCTATGACTACTGGCTTGGCGGCAAGGACAACTTCGCCGCCGACCGGGCAGCTGCCGAGCAGGTGATCGAGGTCCGCCCCGCCATCAGGACGGACGTGCGCGAGAACCGCGCCTTCCTCGGCCGGGCCGTTCGCTACCTGGCCGGACCGGCCGGGATCCGGCAGTTCCTCGACATCGGCACCGGCCTGCCGTCGGCCGACAACACACACGAGGTGGCCCAGTCGGTCGCGCCCGACTCGCGCATCGTGTACGTGGACAATGACCCGATCGTGCTCGCGCATGCCCGTGCGCTGCTCACCAGCGCGCCCGATGGCCTCACCGCCTATCTCGACGCCGACCTTCGCGATCCGGAGGCGATCCTCGCGAAGGCTGGAGCGGTCCTCGACCTGACCCAGCCGATCGCGATCATGCTCGTCGCGGTGCTGCATCACATCCCCGAGTCCGACGACCCGTGCGCCATCGTCGCCCGGCTGCGCGAGGCCGCGGTGGCCGGCAGCCACCTGGTGATCTCGCACCCGGCCAGCGACGTTCAGATCGAGAAGGTCGCCGAGGTCGCGCGGCGCTACAACGCATCGGTGGTCACCGGGCAGACGCGCCGCGACATCGCCGAGGTGACCGCCTTCTTTGGCGACTGGGAGATCCTGGAGCCCGGCGTGACGCAGACTCCGGCGTGGCGGCCGGCCGACCCTGCAGCGGTGACCGGCTCAGTCCCGATGTGGGCCGGAGTCGCTCGCAAGCCTTAGCGCGGTGAGTCCGTCCTGCGATAACGCCCGGCGCGTCAGTCAGCCAGGACCGGCGCTGGGTGCGAGTCGCCGGCGGCCCTGTCCGGGGGCCGGGTGCCGCGGCGGCCGGGGATGGTCCGCGCGGCATCGGCGTCGCGGATCGACAGCGCGCACGGCACGGCCGCCAGGCACACCGCCGCCGCGACCAGGAACGCCACCCGGTACGCGGTCAGGTTCGCGGCCGGGTGCCCGCCGACCAGGTGCACCGGACCGACCAGCACGATGGCCGTGGTCAGCATCGCCACGCCGACGGCGCCGCCGAGCTGGCGGACTGCGTTGAACATCGTCGACGCGCGACCGGTCGCGGCCGGGGTAATCGTGGCGAACGCGGCCGCCTGCACCGGGACGAAGATCTGGGCCATGGACAGGCCGAGCGTCAGCATCAGCAGCCGGGCCCACCACAGGCTGGTTGCCGGTCCCAGCAGCGCGAGAAGGCCGATCGACAGCGTCGTGCCGATCAGGCCAAGGGTGATGTGCCGGCGCGGGCCGAGCCGCCGGTACAGCCAGCGGCTGGCGAGCTGCGCGCCGCCCATAACCCCGAGAGCTTCCGGGAACGTGCTCAGTCCAGAACCCAGTGCGGTAAGGCCGCGGCCGTCCTGGTAATAGAGCGAGATCCCGTACAGCGTGCCGAGGAACGCGACCGAGGTGAGGATCATGACGCCGTTGCTGGACCGGAACAGCCGGTTCGAAAGCAGCCGCAGGTCCACCATGGGCCGGGCAGTTCTCAACTCGACGATGACCATGGCGGCGAGCAGCACGACGCCAGCCGCGATGGTGGCCAGCACGTCGGCCGAGTGCCAGCCCTTCACCGGGCCCTCGGACACCCCGTACATCGCCAGCCCGAGACCGATGCCCGCGAGCAGGAAGCCGGGCAGGTCGAACCGGCCGGGATCGGACTGCCCGGCCTGCCGCAGGAAGATCAGGCCGAAGATGAAGGCCGCGGCCCCGATCGGCACGTTCACGTAGAACACCCAGCGCCAGGAGAAGTCGGTGACCAGCCAGCCGCCGAGCACCGGCCCGAGCGCCGGCGCCAGCGTGGTGGGCACGGTCAGGATCGACGACGCGCGGATCCGCTCCTCCGGCGGGAACACCCGGAACAACATGGCCAGCCCGACCGGGGCGAGCATCCCGCCGCCGGCACCCTGGATGACACGGAAGATCACCAGTTCACCGAGGCTGCCGGCCAGGCCGCACAGTGCGGACGCGACGGTGAAGACCACGACGGCGGCGAGCAGCACCCGCTTGCCGCCGAAGCGGTCGCCGAGCCAGCCGGACGCCGGGATGAACACCGCCAGGCTGACCAGGAACGAGATCGAAATGCTGTCAACCGCCGTAGGGGTGACGGCGAAATCCCGGCCTATGGTGGGCAACGCCACATTGACGATCGTGGCGTCCATGATCGACATGAACATGGCCGCCACGAAGACGACGCTGACCGCTACCTTCTGGCTGATGCGTGCCTCCACCAAGGTCCTGTCCTCGGAGCTATCGGTCCCTTGCCGCTGACACGACGTAGCCAGCCGCTGCCTCGTGCGCCTCGCCGGGCCTGGCGGCCCTGGGAAAGCCGGGATCCCGCAGACCCCTGGCGGCCGCGACACCTACAAGCCAGCCC
>DAHVAR010000229.1 GCA_027314515.1 Actinomycetota bacterium | reverse complement strand
GTCTCCTTGAGGTTCTCGCAGTTGGTGCCCTCACGCTCGTACAGGTAGGGCACCGCGTCGAGGCGGAAGCCGTCGATGCCGAGATCCAGCCAGAACCGCAGGACCTCGAGCATGGAGTCCTGCACGAGCGGGTTCTCGTAGTTCAGGTCGGGCTGGTGGGCGAAGAACCGGTGCCAGTAGTACTGGCCGCGCAGTTCGTCGTAGGTCCAGTTCGAGCGCTCGGTGTCGACGAAGATCACTCGCGCGTCGGCGTATCCGTCGTCGGTGTCGGACCAGACGTAGAAGTCGCCGTACGGCCCGCCCGGGTCGGAGCGGGATGCCTGGAACCACGGGTGCTGATCACTGGTGTGGTTCATGACCAGGTCGGCGACGACGCGGATGCCCCGTTCATGCGCCTTCTCCACCAGGTCGACGAAGTCACCGATGGTGCCGAACTCGGGCAGGATCGCGGTGAAGTCAGAGATGTCGTAGCCGCCGTCCTTCAGCGGTGAGGCGTAGATGGGCAGCAGCCAGATGCAGTCGATGCCCAGCCACTGCAGGTAGTCAAGCCGGTCGATCAGGCCCCGGATATCGCCCGTACCGTCGCCGTTGGAGTCGGAGAAGCCGCGGATGAGCACCTCGTAGAAGACCGCGCGCTTGTACCAGTGCGGGTCGCGCGGCTTCTCGAAGGAGAACGAATCCGGCACGGGCTCGCCGGCGGCCGTCCTGAACTCCTGGACGGGGACCTCCGCGACCGGGCCGTGCCCGCCCGCCATCGCGTCATGCCCGCCCGCGTGCCCGGCCTGCTCCACTCCCGCTCCCGCTTAGTGCTCTAGGTGGGCGAATGACAGCACTGCCGACGGCTGCCGCCTCTTCGTACTTAACGACCATGCACGCGGTAATCATTGCGTGACCAGCATCACTGCACGACGGTCAGGATGTGCGCGGGCGCGACACCCGGATCTAGCCGCACGTAGTTGCCCAGTCCCCAGCTGAACTGCTGCCCGGTGAGCTGGTCGGCGACCCTGAACCCGGCTGCCGCATCCAGCCCGAGCGCCGCACTGTCCAGCCAGACAGTGGCCTCACGCGTCTGGCTGGGGTTCAGGTTTACCACTACCAGCACGACGTCGGGCGGGCCTGGATGATCGGGGCCAGTGCGCTTGGAGAAGCACAGGATGTCCGGCTGATCGCTGCAATGAAACCGCAGATTGCGCAGCCAGTGCAGAGCCGGGTGGGCCCGGCGGATCTCGTTCAGCCGGCGCAGCAGCGGGGCAATGGTGAGGCCCAGCCGCTCCGCGCTCAGCCAGTCCCTGGGCCGGTAGGCGTATTTCTCCGAGTCCAGGTACTCTTCGCTGCCCGGCACCAGCGGGACGTTCTCGCAGAGCTCATAGCCGGAGTAGACGCCCCAGGACGGGGACAGCAGGGCGGCGAGCACTGCCCGGACGGCGAATGCGGGCGGGCCCGCATGCTGCAGGTACTGACACAAGATGTCCGGGGTGTTGACAAAGAAGTTGGGCCGCATGAAGTGCGCGGTCGGCCCGGCCAGCTCGGTTCCGTACCCGGTGAGCTCGCCCGCGGTATTCCGCCAGGTGAAGTAGGTATACGACTGGTGGAAGCCGATGGCCGCCAGGGCGTGCATCATGGCCGGCCGGGTGAATGCCTCGGCCAGGAAGATCACGTCCGGATCGGTCGCCGCGACATCGGCGAGCAGCCGCTGCCAGAACGGCAGTGGCTTGGTGTGCGGGTTGTCCACCCGGAAGATCCGGATGCCGTGCCTCATCCAGTGCCGGACCAGCCCGCTCACCTCGGCGTAGATGCCCTCGGGGTCGTTGTCGAAGTTGAGCGGGTAGATGTCCTGGTACTTCTTCGGCGGGTTCTCGGCGTAGGCGATGGACCCGTCGGCCCTCGTGGTGAACCACTCCGGGTGGCTGGCGACCCACGGGTGATCGGGGGAGGCCTGCAGCGCCAGGTCCATGGCCACCTCGAGGCCTAGTTCGCGCGCCCTGGCAACGAACGCGTCGAAGTCCTCGAGCGTGCCGAGGCCCGGGTGAATGGCGTCGTGGCCGCCGTCGGGCGAGCCGATGGCCCACGGCGAGCCGGGATCGCCAGGCCCGGCGACCAGCGTGTTGTTCTGGCCCTTCCGCGCGGTGGTGCCGATCGGGTGCACCGGTGGCAGGTACACCACGTCGAAGCCCATGTCGGCGATCGCGTCCAGCCGCTTGGCCGCCGTCCGCAGGGTGCCTGACCGCGGCTTGCGCCGGTGCGTCGGGTCGAGCACCGCGCCCTCCGAGCGCGGGAAGAATTCATACCACGAGCCGAAAAGAGCCCGCTGGCGGTGCACGATGAGCGGGAAACTGTCCGATCTGGTGAGCAGGTGCCGCAGCGGGAACGCGGTGAGGGCGGCAATCACGTCGGGCCGCCCGGCCGCGGCCAGCCGGTCCAGCGGGGCGATCTGCGGATCGGCGAGTTCCCTGGCCGCGCTGGTGAGAGCCGCCCTGGCAGTCCTGGCGTCCTGCGCCGGCGGCGTCGTGGCGGGGGTGATCTGTCCGGCTGCCCGGCGCAGCAGGAGCGCGCCCTCGGCCAGCATCAACTCGGTGTCCTGGCCGATCGGTATCTTGATCGCGGCGTCGTGCTGCCAGCGGGCAATCGGATCGCCCCAGGCCTCGACGGTGAAGTGCCAGAGTCCCTCGCTGGCCGGGGTCACCTCAGCGTCGTAACGGTCGGTGCCCTCGGCTAGCTCACGCATCCGGACCAGCGGCTGTGGCACTCCGTCAGGATCGGTCAGCACCACGCCGGCCCCGAGCATCTCGTGACCTTCGCGAAACACCGTAGCGCTGACCAGGAAGCTCTCTCCCGGCACCGCCTTGGCCGGGGTGTCTGCTGGCAGCCCGGCCACCCTGACGACCGGCTGCACGTCGAGTATGGGGATCCTGCCGATCACGGATGAAAGCTACCCATCTAAGCGCAGCCAATGCCGAACCGGGTGCCCCGAAGGCATTGCCGCCGCGGCGCAGGCCTTCCTCACGGTCCCCGGACTGCCGGGGAGCCGTGGCGTGGTGCGTCCGCCGCAGGCATTAAGGTCACTGTGCGTGAGAGCTATCCGCCGCTTCACCATCCATCCGGTCCTGCCCGCCGCGCTTGATCCGCTGGGCGCGCTGATGCTGAACCTCCGCTGGTCATGGCATGCCGGGACGCGGGAGCTGTTCGCCTCGATCGATCCTGCCAGCCGTGAGCTGGCCGAACAGGACCCGGTCGCGCTGCTCGGCAAGGTGCCGCAGGACAGGCTGGCAGCGCTGGCTGCCGATCCCGGCTTCCTGCGGCGGCTCGCCGAAGCCAGCGCCGACCTGCAGGACTACCTTGTCCAGCCGCGCTGGTATCAGCTGGAGCAGGCTGCATCGGGCGGCGCCCCGTGGCCGTCAGCGATCGCCTATTTTTCGCCTGAGTACGGGATCACCGCGGCACTCCCGCAGTATTCCGGTGGCCTCGGCATCCTCGCGGGAGACCACCTGAAGGCCGCCAGCGACCTCGGCGTGCCGCTGATCGGCGTCGGGCTGCTGTACCGGCACGGGTACTTCACTCAGTCACTGTCCGTAGAGGGCTGGCAGGCCGAGCGCTACCCGGCGTCCGACCCCAACGGGCTGCCGCTGACGCTGCTTCGAGACGCCGCGGGCAACGCGATCCGGGTGAGCGTGACGCTGGCCGGCTCGGCGGCGCTGTCGGCCCAGATCTGGGTGGCGCAGGTCGGCCGGGTGCCGCTGCTGCTGCTCGACTCCTATGTCGAGGAAAACGACCCGGAACTGCGGGAGATCACCGACCGCCTGTACGGCGGCGGCACCGACCACCGGCTGCGGCAGGAACTGCTGCTGGGCATCGGGGGGGTCCGCGCCGTAAGGGCCTACTGCGCGAGCACTGGCCACCCGGAGCCGGAGGTCTTCCACACCAACGAGGGCCATGCCGGTTTCCTCGGCGTGGAGCGGATCCGCGAGTACGTCGCGCGCGGGCTCGCCTTCGGCGAGGCGCTGGAACTCTGCCGCGCGGGCACGGTCTTCACTACCCACACGCCGGTCCCCGCTGGGATCGACCGGTTCCCGCGGGATCTCGTCGCACGTCAGTTCGACGGCCCGGATTGGGGCGCGGCGGGTGGGCTGCCGCTGGCTGACATCCTGGCGCTCGGCGCGGAAACCTTCGCCGACGGCGACCCTGGCGTGTTCAACATGGCCGTCATGGGGATGCGGCTCGCGCAGCGGGTCAACGGAGTGAGCAAGCTGCACGGCTCGGTCTCGAGGCAGATGTTCGCCGGCCTGTGGCCGGGCTTTGACGTGGCCGAGGTTCCTATCACCTCAGTGACCAACGGCGTGCACGCACCCACCTGGGTGGCGCCGGAGCTCGTGCAGCTTGTCGCCGGCCCGGCGGACGCGGCCGCGAGCGGCCCGGCCGCTGGCGGCCGCTCGGCTGGCTCGGCTGGCTCGGCCGGGCTGAGCTTGGTGGCCGACCCGGCTGACGACCCGGTGTTCTGGGACCGGGCGGCTGGCGACGCCCGCCGGATCTGGGCACTGCGGCGCCAGTTGCGCGCCAGCCTGGTGGCCGAGGCGCGGCACCGGCTGCGGGCGTCCTGGCGGCAGCGCGGCGCCTCGGAGGCCGAGCTGATCTGGATCGACGGGGTGCTTGACGAGGATGTCCTCACGATCGGGTTCGCCCGCCGGGTGCCGTCCTACAAGCGCCTGACGATGATGCTGCACGATCCGGCCAGGCTCTCCGCGCTGCTGCTGGATCCCGACCGTCCGGTCCAGATCGTGGTCGCCGGCAAGGCGCACCCGGCCGACGACGGCGGCAAGCAGCTCATCGCGCAGCTCGTCAGGTTCGCGGATCAGCCACAAGTGCGACACCGGATCGTCTTCCTGCCCGACTACGACATGGCGCTGGCGCGCACCCTGGTGCAGGGCTGCGACGTCTGGCTGAACAATCCGCTGCGGCCGCTGGAAGCGTGCGGTACTTCCGGGATGAAGGCCGCGCTCAACGGCAGCCTGAACCTTTCGGTGCTGGACGGCTGGTGGGATGAGTGGTTCGACGGCCACAACGGCTGGGCCATCCCGTCGGCGGACGGAGTGCCTGATCCAGCTCGCCGCGACGAGGTCGAGGCGGCAGCGCTGTACGACCTGATCGGCAAGTCGGTCGCGCCGCTGTTCTACGACACCGGCGGCGACGGGCGGCCGGAGCGGTGGCTGGAGATGGTGTCGCATGCCATGCGCGGGCTCGGGCCGCGGGCGCTGGCGACCCGGATGGTCCGGCAGTACGTCACCGACCTGTATGCGCCTGCCGCCCGGTCATCCCGCGCGCTGGCCGATCCGGTCAGCCACGGCGGAGCGCCATTCGAAGGCGCGCGCGAGCTCGCCGCCTGGAAGCAGCGGGTCATCGCCGCCTGGCCGGCGGTCCGGATCGAGCACGTCGAGGCCGACGACGGTGACCTCAGCCCCGGCGGGCGGCTGACCGTCCGGGCCAGCGTGGCGCTCGGCACGCTGACGCCCGATGACGTCATGGTTGAGGTGGTGTGCGGCCGCGCCGGAGAGTCCGACGAGATCATCGATCCCGCCAGGTCGGCTCTGGCGCTGGACGAGGCGGTGCCGGGCGGCGTAGCGAGATACACCGGTGACGCCGAGCTCGGCGAGCCCGGCCCCTTCGGCTATACCGTCCGGGTATTGCCCAGGCACCGGCTACTGGCCGGGCTGGCCGAACTCGGCCTCGTGGCCGTGCCCGACGCCCCTGCCGGAATGGTCAACGGCGACCTCCGATAACGGCGGCGGCCTTTCATCGACCGGTCGGGGAATTTCGCCTCGTGCTAGTGAGAACGCCAGCAAAGCCAGAGTCGATGTGACATCCTGTGATAGAGCGATGTCAGTAAGTGACGGTCATGGTTCGTCACGTTCTGTCACCCGACCATTACCCCCGAGTGCGAGAGGATCCTTCTCGTGAGAACTCAGATCAAGCCGGACAACCGCCTTCTGACCCCGGCCGAGGTCGCAGCGATGCTTCGGGTCGACCCGAAGACCGTCACCCGCTGGGCGCGCGGCGGAAAGCTCTCATCGATCCGTACCCCCGGTGGTCACCGCCGGTACAGCGAGAGCGAAGTCCGTGGTTTCCTGAATGGCTGGCAGGGGGTTTCACTGCAGCGCGCGTCCGGCGAGTGACCGGGCAGGTACCTGCCCCAGCGGTGGTCCTGGGGCAGGTTCTCCCGGTCGGCCGTCACGCGCCGTACCTGCGCTCGCTGTCGCCGCGCTCAGCACCGGTGAGGCTGACGCCTAGCTGGCGAGCGAGCGTGGCGAGCAGCTCACGGGCCTGATCGGTATCCATGGCCCGGACGCGCGCGAGCATCTCCTCGCCCGCCGACCGATCCTTCTGCTGGCGCAGCATGGCCAGGGCGGCATCTTCGCGGCCTGCCGCGGCCAGCTGGTCCGGCGTCACTCCGGCCGCCGTTGCCATCTTGGCAAGCGTCGCGGCCGGACCCCGCACCTGTGCGTAAACATTAGGCCTGACGACCTGGTAACCGCCGGCGATCTGCCGCCACCTGCCCTCGCTGATGCCGGCGCGGCGCGCGGCCTCCCGGGCCGACAGCCCCGCGGAGCGCAGCGCGGCAGCGATGAGCGTTCCCCACAGGGGCGGCTCGGGTCGGTCGACCATTCTGGTACCTTCGCACAAACTTCGCACCCTGTCCAACTGATAGCCCTTCTAGGGTCGTCATATGCGCAGCTCAAAGGCATTACGTGCGAATTGCATAACGCAATGGACTTCGCGCGAAGTCTTGACCCTTCGCAATCGGCCGCGTAGCGTGATGCACGGTCGGCACGGGTCGTTTGCGGCAGGTCAGGTAGGGGGGAACAGATGGGAGTGTCGCTGTCCCTGGACGGGTCGCGGGCCGGCCGCAGCCGAAGTCGCGGCGGCCAGCACACGCGCACCGCGGAGGAGCAGGCGTGCCTCGATGCGCTCGCAGCCTTCCTGCGGTCCGATGCGGAGGGCGCCGGCCGGTGCTTGAGCAAGGTGTCCAGGACCCACCTCGCGTCCAGGCTGCTGCCGGCCGCCCGGGCGCTGGCGCGAGCCGCCGATCTGGTGCTCGCAAGCGATCCGTCGGCCATCGACAGCGCAGAGCCCGATTTCGTGCTGTCGCCTTCCTGCTTGCTTGGCCTGTGCGCTAGCGCGGTCGCCAGCCCGTGCGCCTCGCCGAATTGCCAGCATTTCTGCCATTCGCAACCGGCAGCCGACGACAGCGGGCCGGCTGGTCACCTCCCCGGGCAGCGGCCCCGCTCTGGCTAGCCGCCGGGAGTCCGGGCTGCGTAGGATCAAGGCTCGGTACTGGAGGTGCGGATGAGCGAGCTGGTGCTCGTCGAGACGGAACGGGCGGTTGCCACCATCCGGCTGAACCGGCCGCCCATGAATGCGCTTAACGCCGCGTTGCAGGCCGATCTGGCTGCCGCAGCTGGCCGGGTCGGCGCGGACGATGCGGTCCGCGCCGTCATGATCTATGGCGGCGAGAAGCTGTTCGCGGCAGGCGCCGATATCAAGGAGATGGCCGACGCCAGCTACGCGCAGATGACCGCGAACATCCGCCGGCTGCAAGATGCACTCAGCGCCGTCGCCGCGATCGGCAAGCCGGTTATTGCCGCGGTCACCGGCTACGCCCTCGGCGGCGGCCTTGAGCTGGCACTATGCGCTGACTTCCGGGTGCTCGGCGAGAGCGCCAAGGTCGGCCAGCCGGAGATCCTGCTGGGCCTGATCCCGGGCGGGGGCGGCACGCAGCGGCTGCCGAGGCTCATCGGCCCGGCGAAAGCCAAGGACCTGATCTTCACCGGCCGGTTCATCGACGCGGCGCAAGCCCTGGCTATCGGGCTTGCCGACAAGGTCGTGCCCGATGATCAGGTGTACGTTGCGGCGCGGGAAATGGCTGCCGAGTTCGCCAGCGGCCCGGCGATCGCGATTGCCGCGGCGAAGCGAGCCGTTGACCTCAGCCTGGACACCGATCTCGGCACCGGGCTCGAATTCGAGCAAGCCAGCTTTGCCGGGTTGTTTGCCACTGATGACGCGCGAACGGGAATGCGCAGTTTCTTGGAGAACGGACCTGGAAAAGCAACCTTCAGCGGCCGGTGACCGGCTTGCCAGGGCGAGCAGCCAGCCCGCCGGAACACTGGCGTGATCATGCGGCCCGGCAACGGAGCGATAATCAGCATGTCCGAGAAGCAGCAATCGACCGAGAGCGAGGACGCGGCAGCGATGATGGAGCCCGCCGACAGCCCGTCGCTGGACATGGTGACGGCGGCGCTGCGCGCCGACAGCACTGATATCGCGATCTACGCCAAGGTCCTGACCGAGTCGCTGGGCGACGCGCTGCCGGCCAACTGCGTGACAATCGACCGCGACCGGTCGATGTCGGACCGGATGAAAGGCCGTCCGGGGACAGTATCGAAGATCACGGTCCGGCTGGGCGATCAGGTCATGACTCTCCGGCTGACCGGTGGCGCCCCGGTCGCCGAGGTCTGCCGTGAGGTGCGCGGAGTGGTGCTGTCCAGGCAGCCGGTTCAGGTCGGCCAGTGGGCGGCGGAGCTAGCAAAGGCCCTGCTCAGTCATGCGGAGCAGAACGCGCAGACGGCTGAGGCGCTGCGCCGGCTGGTTGCGGGGAGCTAGCCGCCGGGAAGCTCGGGCCCTCGCGCACGAGGCGTGAGCCGTAGGCTGTAACGCTATGAGTGCCCACTCGGGGGAGCGACTGGGTCCTTACCTACTGCGCGAGCAGCTGGGCGAGGGTGGCATGGGCGTGGTCTACCTGGCCAGCGACGCCGGCGGCAGCCTCGTCGCGGTCAAGGTCCTGCGCCAGGGCGTGCCGGCCGAGGCTACCGCGCGGCGCCGGCTTGCCCGCGAGGTGGCGACGATGCGCCGCGTGCACAGCCCGTTCGTGGCCGAGGTTGTCGACGCGGACGTTGAGAACGATCCGCCGTATATCGTGACAAGATACGTGGCTGGCCGGACGCTGGAAGACGTGGTGGCGGCCGAGGGGGCGCTCACCGGTGCCGCCCTGGCCGACCTGGCCCGCGGGCTGGCGTCCGCGCTGGTAGCAGTGCATGCGGCGGGCGTCGTGCACCGGGATCTCAAGCCCGGCAATGTGATGATGGTCGATGGTCAGCCGGTCGTGATCGACTTCGGTATCGCCCAGGCCCCGGACTCGACCCGGCTGACCATGACCGGAATGTTCATGGGCACGCCCGGCTACCTCGCCCCGGAGGTCATCGAGGGCAAGGCGAGTGGTCCCGCGGCGGACATGCACTCCTGGGCCGCCACGATCGCGTACGCCGCGTGCGGCCGGGCGCCGTTCGGCACCGGCCAGTTCGAGTCGATTTTTTACCGTATCGTGCACGGCGAGCCCGACCTGGACCGGATGCCGCCGCCGCTGCTGCCGATCGTGCTGGCCGCGCTGGCCAGGGACCCGAGCCGGCGGCCATCGGCAGCCGAGGTCGCCGAGTTCGCGGCCGGGCTGAACCCGCAGACGCTGCTGCCCGCGCCGACCAGAGCCCCGGCTGGCGCGTCGGCGGCTGGCCAGGTCGATCCGCTGGCGATTGCCGGCCAGGCCGCATACACGGCGCTCGACGCACCGCCGCGGTGGCCGGGGACCAGGCCGATCGCGGTCCGGTCGCCGGACAACTTCGCCGACCTGCTGACGCCCGTTCGCTACAGCCCGCCGCCGGCCGCTGCTCCCGGCCAGCTCACCGGAACCCCGACTGTGCCGCCGGGGACAGTTCCCGCTGGGCCGGTGCCGCCCTGGGCCGCCCGTCCGCCGGCTGGCGGGCCCAGCCAGTTTCCGCCCGGCCAGGCGCCTGGCCGCGAGGCAGCTACGGCGGCCGGCCAGGAGCTAGCCGCCGGCCGGCCGAGCCGGTCGGCCCGGCTGCCACTGGTGCTAGCGACGCTCGCCGCGCTGGTGGCCGTCAGCGTCCTGCTGCCGGTCGCCGGAGCGGCCGCGGCACTCGCGGTGCTCGTCCTGTTGCGCGCGACGGACCTGACCGCGAGGTGGCTGACCCGGCGCCGGTCGCGGCAGGGGCGGCGGCCTACCGATACGGTCTCGGCGACCGCGTTCTACCCGTGGGCGGTCTGCCGGTCGGCGCTGAGCTTCCTGCTGCTGGCGCCGCTGGCGTTGCTGTGCGCGGCAGTTGTGCTGATCCTTTCCGTGCTGGCAGCAGGCCCGGCGGAGCTGCCGAAAGCTGTCGGCTATGCGGCTGGCGCACTCGTCGCCTGCTACTGCATCGGGCCAGGCTCGGGCGCTTGCCGCCGCCCGCTCAGCAGGTTCTACGGGCGGGTGGCCTCGTCCACCCCGGCGGTGCTTCTCGGCTCGCTTGGCCTGGCGGCCATCGTGGCCGGCGTAGCGGTAGCGGCGGCGACGATGACGCCGGCCTACTGGCCCGCCGGGCACCTGGGCAACCAGTTGCAGACGCTGTCGGTCACCCATCCGGCCCTGAACCAGCTGTCCGGTAATGTGACGCGGCTGGGCAGGCAGTTCGCCCACTGGCTCGGACAGCGGCTCTAAGCCGCCGGCTAGGAGGCGGTCAGCGCCTGGAAGCGCCGGCGGCGCGGTGAGATCAGCTCGCCAGCTGGGACGGGGCGGCTGCGCCGGGTGCCCAGGCAGGCCCGGTCTGCTGCGCCGGGGCCTGCCCGGCCGTCGGCAGCGGCCGGACCAGGCCGCGCGCCACCACCTCGTTTGCCAGCCTGACCCGGCGGTTCGGCCCTTCCGCGATCTTGAGTTTCTGGTACAGCCGCAGCAGGTGCTGCTTCACCGCGGCCTCGGTCACGACGAGATCGGCAGCGATGTCCCTGGCTGTGGCCGGGGTCACGAATGCGTCGTCGGACAGAGCGGGCTTGCAGAGCGCCGCGACGACGTCGAGCTCTCGGCGGGTTAGCTCGGGCGTCGCGGAGCGGTGCGGCTCGGCCTCCGGGAGCGGCTCCTCGGCGGCCAGCCCGAGGACGCGGCACCGCTGCGACCCGAACGACAGCACGTCACCGTTCTCGAGCAGGCGCTGAGCCACCACCTTTCCGTTGACCCTGGTGCCGTGCCGTGATAATCCCAGGTCGCTCACGTAGGCATAGGGCCCGCGCCGGACGATCTCGGCGTGCAGCTTCGAGACGCTGGGGTCATCGAGGTGAATGTCGACAGACTTGCCTCGCCCGATCGTGGTCACGTCCGGTCGCAGCCTGATGACGGCGCCCGTGCGCTCGATCCGGATGTGGGGGGTCTCCATGACGTTCCTCCGGCGTGTCCGGGCAGCTAGTGAGGTGTCACCCGAGGGTTACCCAGCTCTTGCCATATCTATGCCGGCGATGGTGAAGCCGGCCGGCCTTAGGGCAAGTCGGGAGAAGCCGGGGCACGCAAGTAAACTGCCCAGCGGGCAGTGTGTGAGGAGGACACATGGCTGAGGCGCCGTCTCGGGGCCTGGCAGACGTTGTCGCCGCTGCTACCGCGGTGAGTGAGATCGACGGTCGCGGCGGGCTGCTGTTCTATCGCGGCTACGACATTCACGAGCTGGCCGGCAGCGCCTCCTTCGAAGAGATCGCCTTCTTGCTCCAGCGCGGCCATCCCCCGGATCGCGGCGAAGTGGACGGTTATCGCGCCGAGCTGGTCGCTGGCCGGCCGATTGGCCCGCTGGCCGCCGCTGACCTGCCGGTGATCGCCCGCCACCAGCGGCCCATGGAAGCGCTCCGCAGCCTCGTTTCGCTGGCGAGCTCTGACGATCCGGACGCCGAGTCCAACCAGCCCGCCGCGAACCTGCGCAAGGCGGCCCGCCTGACCGCGCAGCAGCCGGTGCTGATCGCCGCCTACCACGCGGCTCGCCGCGGCCAGGACCTGAGGCCGGCCGATCCGAGCCTGGGCACTGCTGCCAACTTCCTGCTCCAGCTGACCGGCGAGCAGCCGGAGCCGAGGGCAGCCGAGATACTCGACACCTGCCTGGTGCTGCACGCTGACCACACCATGAACGCATCGACCTTCGCCGCCCGGGTGTGCGCGGCAACGCTGGCCGACATGCACTCGGCTGTGGTCGCTGCCCTCGGGACCTTGTCCGGGCCGCTGCACGGCGGAGCGAACGAGCAGGTGATGCGCGGGCTCGAGGCCATCAGGCAGGCAGGCGGCGATCCGCTGGACGCGGTGAGCAGCGAGGTCAGCCGGCGGCTAGCGCAGGGTGAGAAGATCATGGGCTTCGGGCACCGGGTGTACAAGACCGAGGACCCGCGGGCCACCCATTTGCGCAGCATGTCGGCTGAGCTGGCGGCCGCGAGCGGGGACGACACCTATTACCGGATGTCCCGCCGGATGGAAGAGGTCGTGCTCGCGGAGCGGGGGCTGTTCCCGAACGTCGACTTCTTCGCCGCTACGGTCTATCACTACCTCGGCATTCCGACAGACTTGTTCACGCCGGTCTTCTCCGCAAGCCGGATGGCCGGGTGGACGGCGCACGTGATCGAGCAGCATGCCGACAACCGGCTTATCCGGCCGGACAGCGAGTACATCGGGGAGCGTGGCCTGCACTGGGCACCGCTCGATGCCCGGTGAAGCACGCTGCCGTGAAGCATTCGGCCAGGGCGGGCGCCCGTAAGGCCAGGGGTGCCGCTCGCCGCCTCAAGGCAGGCGCCGGCCCGGCCAGGGAAGCGGATGCCGCAGCGCAGCCCGGCGCAGTGCATCCCGGCGCAGTGCAGCCCGGCGCAGTGCAGCCCGGCGCAGATCAGCCCGGCGCAGATCAGCCCGCCGGCGGCCGGCGCTGGCTGATGCAGCTTCCTTACCTCCTTGTGCTGGCCGGCCTGGTGGCCGGCCTGGCAACCGCTCGCGGCGGTGGGCAGGCAGTGAAGGGCGGTACCTTGGTAATAGCCGGCGCCCTGCTGGCAGGGTCGTTGATGAGGCTGGTGCTACCGGACGGCAGGGCAGGAATGCTTGCGTCCCGGCGGCGGCTAGCCGACGTCGCCGTGCTGGGCGCGCTCGGCGCCGGCCTGCTGGTCGCGGGGTTGTTTGCGGTGGTCACCAGCTGATGATCGCGGCGATCAGGCACCAGCGAAGACGGGATGCCAGGCAGGACGGAAAACCGGGCGAGTTAGGGCCCGGCCAGGGTTCGTGCCGGTAATGAAGCCGGCGCGATGAAGGGAACGCAGCTGCATGTCAAAGATCAAGGTGCTAAACCCCGTCGTTGAGCTCGACGGCGATGAGATGACCCGGATCATCTGGAAGTTCATCAAGGATCGACTGATCCTGCCTTACCTGGATATCAATCTGGAGTATTACGACCTGTCCGTTCAGCATCGCGACGCGACCGATGACCAGGTCACCATTGACGCGGCGAATGCCATTAAGCGGCACGGCGTGGGCGTCAAGTGCGCAACGATCACGCCCGACGAGGGGCGGGTCAGCGAGTTCGGCCTCAAGCAAATGTGGCGGTCGCCGAACGGCACGATCAGGAACATCCTCGGTGGCGTGGTGTTCCGCGAGCCGATCGTGGTGTCCACCGTCCCGCGGTTCGTGCCTGGCTGGACCGATCCGATCGTGATCGGCAGGCACGCCCATGGGGACCAGTACCGGGCGACCGATTTCGTGGTGCCGGGCCCCGGCTCAGTCAAGATCTCGTTCGTGCCGGCCGATGGCAGCACCGCACCGCTGAACTTCGACATCGCCGAGTTCAGCGGCAGCGGCGTGGCAATGGGGATGTACAACTTCGACGATTCGATCCGGGATTTCGCCAGGGCGACGATGCGGTTCGCGCTCGACCGCGGATTCCCGCTCTACCTGTCCACCAAGAACACGATCCTGAAGGCCTACGACGGCCGGTTCAAGGACGTGTTTGCCGAGGTCTTCGAGACCGAGTTCAAGGCTGACTTCGAGGCGGCCGGCATTACCTACGAGCACCGGCTGATCGACGACATGGTCGCCCAGGTCATCAAGGGCCACGGCGGCATCGTCTGGGCCTGCAAGAACTACGACGGCGACGTCGAGTCCGACATCGTTGCCCAGGGCTTCGGCTCGCTTGGCCTGATGACGAGCGTGCTGATGACACCGGACGGCAGGACGGTCGAGGCGGAGGCCGCGCACGGCACCGTGACCAGGCATTACCGGCAGCACCAGCAGGGTAAGCCAACCTCGACGAACCCGATCGCGTCGATCTTCGCCTGGACCAGAGGGCTGTCGCACCGCGGCAAGCTCGACGGCACGCCCGAGGTAACCCGGTTCGCCGAAACGCTGGAGCGGGTCTGCGTGGAGACCGTGGAGAGCGGCAAGATGACCAAGGACCTGGCGTTGCTGGTCGGTGAGGGCACGCCGTTCCTGACGACCGAGGAGTTTCTCGCTGCCCTGGACGAGAACCTCCGCGTCGCGATGGCTGCGTCCTGACCATGGGGCCGGACGCTCCGGCACGACCCACTATCCGCGAACGCAGTCTGCAAGGAGATAACTTCAATGGCCCGCACAGGGAAGGTAACGGTCGTCGGCGCCGGCTTCTACGGCTCGACGACCGCGCAGCGACTGGCTGAGTACGACCTCTTCGATGAGGTCGTACTGACCGACATCGTCGACGGCAAGCCGGAGGGCCTGGCCCTCGACATAAGCCAGTCGCGGCCGATCGAGGGCTTTGAGACGAAGGTCACCGGTCAGACCACCGGGCCGGCCGGCGAGGGCTACGAGGCCATCGCCGGCTCCGGGATCGTCGTGATCAGCGCTGGCCTGCCCCGAAAGCCCGGCATGAGCCGCATGGACCTGATCGGGGTCAACGCGAAGATCGTCCGCAACGTTACCGAGCAGGTCCTGAAGCACGCGCCCGATGCCGTCCTCATCGTCGTCTCCAACCCGCTGGACGAGATGACGGCGCTAGCGGCAAAGGTGTCCGGATTCCCGCCGCACCGCGTCATAGGCCAGGCCGGCATGCTCGACACCGCCCGGTTCAGCTATTTCGTGGCGGACCGGCTCGGTGTTCCGGTCGGGTCCGTGCAGACGCTCACGCTCGGCTCGCATGGCGACACGATGGTGCCAGTGCCATCGGCTTGCTCGGTCAACGGCAAGCCGCTCACGGAACTGATGCCGGCCGCGGACATCGATCAACTGGTCGAGCGCACCAGGGCTGGCGGAGCCGAGATCGTCGCGCTGCTGAAGACCGGCTCTGCCTACTACGCGCCGTCCGCCGCCGCCGCCCGGATGGCCAGGGCAGTAGCCGAGGACTCTGGCACGATAATGCCAGTCTGTGCCTGGGTCGATGGTCAGTACGGCATCTCCGGCGTCTACCTCGGCGTCGAGGCCGAGCTAGGGGCTGGCGGCGTCAAGCGCGTCGTGGAGCGTGACCTGACCGACTCCGAGCGTGCCTCGCTGCGCGAGGCCGCCGACGCCGTCCGTGCCAAGCAGGCCGACGTCGCCAGCCTCTAGCTGCAACCTGTCGCGCGCGGGGCCGGGGGTGCGGCAGCGGGAGCGAGGCTGAGCGCGGAGGTGCCGGGGTGCGGCAGCGGGCGTAATCGTGGCCCAGGTTGGTGGCGGTGAGCCTGTTACGGGCCGGATACCGTCCGCTGCCGGCGACCGGTGCCAGCCCGCAGAGCACCCGGCACCTCCGCGCGCCTGCTAGGCCTCAGCGGCTCGGGCTAGGCGCCCGAGGGCCAGTTCCGCGTAGAGCGCCGTGCCGGCCGGCAGCACCGCATCGTCGAACACGGCCTCGGCGGAGTGATTGAACGGGGCAGTGCCGGGATCGGTGCCCGCCGGGCACGCGCCGAGCATCAGGAACGCACCGGGCACCTGCTCAAGCACGTACGAAAAGTCCTCAGAACCGGTCAGCGGGTTAGGCGCGGCCAGATACCGGCCGTCGCCGAGAAGGTCAGCCACGGTCTCCTCGGCGAAGGCCAGTTCGGCGGCGTCGTTGACGGTCACCGGATATCCGTCGCGGAACTCAGCCGTCGCCGTCAGGCCGTGCGCGGCCGCGATCTGCAGTGCCACCTTCGGAGCTGCCGCCTGGATGGCCGCCCTGGCGTCCGGGGAGAACGACCGAACCGTGGCCACGAAGGTGGCGTCATCGGGGATCACATTGTCGGTCGTGCCGGCGTGGAACGCGCCGACGGTCAGCACGACCGGATCGAACACGTCGAACTGCCGGGTCACCATCGTCTGCAGTGCCAGCACGATCTCGCAGGCGACCGGTACCGGGTCGGCCGCGCGGTGCGGCTGCGAGCCGTGCCCGCCGCGGCCGTGCACCGTGACGTGCAGCGTGTCGGCGGCCGCCATGACGGTACCAGCGCGGCTGGCGAACAGCCCGAAGGGCAGCAAGCCGGAGGCCACGTGCAGGGCGTAGGCCGCGACCGGTCGGTCGCCGGCCGCGTCGAGCACGCCTTCGGACACCATGATCTGGCCGCCGCCCGGTCCCTCTTCGCCCGGCTGGAACATGAAGATGACGTTTCCGGCCAGGTCGCCCGCGCGCGCCGACAGCAACCGCGCTGCACCGCACAGCATGGCGGTGTGCAGATCATGCCCGCAGGCGTGCATCGCGCCGTCAATCCTGGAGGAGAACGGTACGCCGGACCGCTCGGTGACCGGCAGGGCGTCCATATCGGCTCGCAGCAGGACGGTCTTGCCGGGCATGCCGCCGCGCAGCACGGCAGTGACCGAGGTCAGGCTCGTGCCCAGGCTGATCTCCAGCGGCAGCCCGGCCAGGAAATCCAGCACCTTGCGCTGGGTGCGCGGCAAGTCGAGGCCGATCTCCGGCTCGGCGTGGATGGCCCGGCGCAGTTCGGCCAGCTCGGCCGCGATGGCGACGGCCTCGTCATGTACATCTGCCACGTGCCCACCCGTCCTTTCACCCGATGACTGGTCATAGGTCACGATACTGAGACAGGCCGGAAAGTACCCGTTGAGGCGAGGGCGGGCCAGCCTAGCCTGGACAGGCTAGGTGAGTACGGCCCGCGGCAGCGGGCAGACTGCATAGACTGTTGCAAACTACCGCGCGGCCGAGTTACGGCTGCTGCCAGCGGCGGGGGACGGCAGCTGCGCGGGCCGCATGGACGAGGGTCGGGGATCCGGACGTGAATGGCGTCGGCTGGGATATTCTCCTCGTCCTCGCCGTGATCTTGATCGGCGGGTTCTTCGCGGCAGCCGAGATGGCGCTGGTGTCGCTGCGGGAAGGGCAAGTCCGCTCGCTCGGCAGACGCGGCAAGCGCGGGCAGCGCACGGCACGGCTGGCTCAGGATCCGAACAGGTTCCTGTCCTCGGTGCAGATCGGCGTCACCGTGGCGACGCTGCTGTCCGGGGCATTCGGCGCGGCGTTGCTCTCCGACCGGCTCAGCGCCAAGCTCGCCGGGCTCATGCCGCGCGGCGTGGCCGGCCCCGTGGCCCTGATCGCGGTGACGCTGATCATCTCGTTCTTCACCCTGGTCTTCGGCGAACTCGCGCCGAAGCGGCTGGCACTGCAGCGGAACGAGCGGGTCTCGCTGGTGGTCGCGCCGGTCGTTGACCGGCTGGCGATGCTAGCCAGGCCGCTGGTCTGGCTGCTGTCCAGGTCGACGAACCTGGTCGTCAGGCTGCTCGGCGGCGACCCCGCCGAGGCCCGTGGCGTGATGACCGACGAGGAACTCCGCGATCTCGTTGCCGGCCACCAGGCGCTCAGCCCGGACGAACGGCACATAGTCGGCGAGGTGTTCGATGCCGGCAAGCGCCAGATCCGGGAAGTGCTGGTGCCGCGCACTGAGGTGGAGTTCCTGCCCGCCACCATGCCGTTGTCCGAGGCAATCGCCGCCACTGAGCACGCCCGTTACTCCCGGTTTCCGGTTTACCAGGAGTCCTACGACGACGTTATCGGCTTCGTGCACTCCCGGGACCTGCTGGACAGCCGGGCCGCGGTGGGCTCGCGACAGGTCGGTGAGGTGTGCCGGCCGGTCAAGTTCCTGCCGATCAGCAAGATGGTGCTGTCCGCATTGTCGGAGATGCGCAGGGACCGCGCGCACCTGGCGATCGTGGTGGACGAGTACGGCGGTACCGCCGGGATCATCACGCTGGAGGACCTGGTAGAGGAGCTGATTGGCGAAATCCAGGACGAGTACGACGAGGAAGCCAGCCATCCGCGGCAGCTTCACGGCGGCGAAGTCGAGGTTGACGGCTTGCTGAACCTCGACGAGTTCGCCGAACAGACCGGCCTGGAACTGCCGGAAGGGCCCTATGAGACGGTGGCCGGCTACCTGCTCGCCGCGCTCGGCCACTTGCCGGAGAACGGCGAGTCGGCCGAGGTAGACGGCCGGAAGCTGACGGTGACCCAGCTTGACGGCCGGCGGATCTCCAGGGTCCTGGTCAGCCCGGCAGCCCCGGCCATAGACGAGGAGCCGGGCGCGGCCGCGAGCGCCAACTAGACTCCTCGCATGGCGAACGGCGATCAAGGCGGTGCGGGGAACCTGGAAGCCGGCCCTGTTCTGGTCGTGGACTTCGGCGCCCAGTACGCCCAGCTGATCGCCCGGCGAGTCCGCGAGTGCCACGTCTACTCGCGGGTCGTGCCGCATTCCATGAGCGCGCAGGACATGCTGGCCCTCCGCCCGTCCGCCATCATCCTGTCCGGCGGCCCGTCCTCGGTCTATGCGGCTGGCGCTCCGCCTGCCCCGGCGGGCCTGCTCACCGCCGGGGTCCCGGTCCTCGGCATCTGCTACGGGTTCCAGCTCATGGTCCGCGATCTCGGCGGCAAGGTCGTGCATACCGGAACGGGGGAGTACGGGGCAACCGAGCTTCGCGCCGCCGCTGACGCCGGGGTCCTGCTGGCCGGCCTGCCAGCCACCCAGCGCGTCTGGATGTCGCATGGGGACACCTGCGCTGTCGCGCCGCCAGGTTTCCGTGTCACTGCCGCCACGGCAGGGACCCCGGTAGCGGCAGCCGAGGCGCCAGACCGCGGGCTCTACGGCATGCAGTTCCATCCCGAGGTCCTGCACACCGAGCACGGCATGGCGATGCTGCGGGGCTTCCTGGCAGCGGCCGGCTGCGCGCCGACCTGGACCATGCGCGGTGTCATCGAGGAGCAGACCGAGCGGATCGCGGCCCAGGTGGGCGACGGTCGTGCGATCTGCGGGCTATCCGGCGGCGTGGACTCGGCGGTCGCCGCGGCCCTCGTCCAGCGCGCCATCGGCTCCCGGCTGACGTGCGTCTTCGTCGACCACGGGCTGCTGCGATCTGGCGAAGCCGAGCAGGTCGAGAAGGATTTCGTGGCTGCGACCGGCGTCGAGCTCAAGGTGGTGGACGCGGCTCGCGACTTCCTGGCCGCGCTGAGCGGAGTCGCCGATCCCGAGCGGAAGCGCAAGATCATCGGCCGCCAGTTCATCCGGGCGTTCGAGCAGGCAGCGCGCGAGATAGCGGGCGAGAGCGATGCCGCCACGTTCCTGGTCCAGGGGACGCTCTACCCGGACGTGGTCGAATCTGGCGGCGGTGCCGGTACCGCCAACATCAAATCGCACCACAATGTCGGCGGGCTGCCTGATGACCTGAATTTCGAGCTCGTCGAACCGCTCCGCGACCTGTTCAAGGATGAGGTGCGCCAGGTCGGCACCGAACTCGGGCTGCCCGCCGAGATCGTCTGGCGGCAGCCCTTCCCCGGCCCCGGCCTGGCGATCAGGATCGTCGGCGAGGTGACGGCCGACCGGCTGGCGATCGTGTCGGCGGCGGACGCGATCGCTCGCGCCGAACTGTCCGCGGCGGGCCTGGACCGGCAGATCTGGCAGTGCCCGGTGGTGCTGCTGGCTGACGTCCGCTCCGTCGGCGTGCAGGGGGACGGCCGCAGCTACGGCTATCCCGTCGTGCTCAGGCCGGTCACTAGCGAAGACGCGATGACCGCGGACTGGGCGCGGCTGCCCGAGCAGGTGCTGGCCACGATCTCGACCCGGATCACCAACGAGGTGCCGCAGGTCAACCGGGTGGTCCTGGACATCACCAGCAAGCCGCCCGCCACCATCGAATGGGAGTAGCGGGAATCTTCGCCTCCCGGCCGACGGGCCGAGCGCCCGCTTCCGCACGCCCAGCCTCGACGCCCGGACTGAGTTCTGGCCGCCAGGCTGGCAGAACCGCCTGCGGGTCACGGCTGGGCATTGACCGCTGGGCTGATGAGGGCGGTGGCGGACTGGTCGGCGGGGTCCTCGTCGGTCGCGCTCTGAATGGGCCAGCCAGCGCTAGAGCCGTCAGGCGGCCGCCGGTAGCGCTGGCTCAGCCAGTAGCCGCCGGCCGCGGCGGCTAGGCAGGACGCGCCGCCAACCGCCAGCCCGATCCGGGGGCTGGCGATCGCGATGATCCATCCGATCAGCGGACCGCCGATCGGCGTGGTGCCCTGGAAGGCGACTTGCCAGAGCGCGAGCGCGCGGCCGCGCATGCTCGGCGCGGAGGCAAGCTGGATCGTCGAATTGCCGATCGCGATGAACGACACGCTGGCCCAGCCGACGAACAGCATGGCGGCGTAGGCGAGCCCGATCACCGGAGCGAACGCGCAGGCGATGATCGCCAGCCCGAAGCCGGCCCCGGCGATGATCATCGAACGGAGCCCGGTTCGCCCGCGCGCCGCGGTGAACAGGCCGCCGACCACCGCGCCTATCCCCATAGCAGCGGTCAGGAAGCCGTAGGCTTCCGACCCGCCGTGGAAGCTCTGCCTGGCCAGCACCGGAACCGATACCTGGAATTCATAGGCCAGCATCCCGACAAGTCCCATCATGGCGAGCGGGATGGCGATGTCCGGCGTCTTGGCCGCGTAGCTGAGGCCTTCGCGCAACTGCCCGCGTGCCCGGACCGCGGGCGGGCTGGGCTGGAGGGCTGCGGTGTTCATGATGAGCAGTGAGATGACAACCGCCGCGAAGCTGGCGGCATTGGCCAGGAAGCACACCCCTACCCCGACGGTGGCGATCAGCACCCCGCCGATGGCCGGACCCACCGCGCGAGCCGCGTTCACCGTGACCGAGTTGAGCGTGATCGCGTTGCGCAACTCATCCCGGCCGACCATTTCGCGGACGAAGGCTTGCCTGGCTGAGTTCTCGAAGGCGTTGTTCAGCCCGAGTATCACCGCGAGCAGGCAGACTTGCCAGAACCTGACCGCGCCGAGCACGGTCAGCAGGCCGAGCACCAAAGCCTGGCAGCCCATGGCCACCTGCAGCACGATCATCAGCCGCCGCTTGTCGGCGCGGTCGGCGACGACGCCGCCGTATGGAGCCAGCAGCAGCACCGGCACCGTCTGCAGGGCCACTACGAGGCCCAGTTCGGTGCTGGACCGGGTGAGCACGAGGACCAGCCAGGACTGGGCCGTCATCTGCATCCACGTGCCGGCCAGGGAGATCGACTGGCCAGTGAAGTACAGCCGGTAATTGGGGATTCTCAGGGATGAGAAGGTGGACCGCCAGAAACCGTGGGCGGCCGGGCCGCCGCTGATCGGCTGCGCCACGCCTGCTGAGCCCTCCAGTGCCGTTACCGCTGGTCATTTGCTTGCTTCTCAGCAACTAAGTTTAGCCGATCACCCCAGGCTCGGGTGCGTGGCAGGAGGCCGCTGGACCGGCGGCGGCGCTCGCGGGTCGCCACGCCCATCGGATCGGCCAGATCCGGGTGAGTCGCGCTGAAGCGGCCGGTCAGATAGTGAAGTTGAGGTTGCGCGCTGCCAGATTGCCCAGTTCGTCGTCGCCGGTCCAGCTCACCTTTCCCGCGTCGATCTGTGCCTGGGGGTCGATGCGGCCGGCCGCGAGCTGGATGAAGGTCACGGTGTCGGTGGTCAACTCGACATCCGGCTGGTCTACATGATCAACTACCGCGGCCCGGCCGTCCACCACGACGAACGAGTCGCGAACGATGGGCCCGGTCAGATGGAAGACGATGCTGGCTCCGTCCGGCAGCCCTACCTTTTTGCCGACGATGTAACCGAGCGAGCTCTCGACTTGGCCCAGGGCGATCTCCGCGCGCGGGCCGCCGTCGACGGTGGGCCAGCCGAGCGGTGTGGTGATATCCCGTTCGTGCACCCAGAAGTCGAAGATCCGTATCTCGAGGAAGCCGCCGTAGCTGCGCGGCCCGATCGGCGTCCACGACGGAAGCTGGAGATCGTGCTCGGTGAGGCCCGCCAAGTCGGCGCGCCGGGCCGCGAAGATGTCAGTGATCCGGGCCGCGAAGGCGTTGTCGTCGAGCGCCGCGACCTCCTCGAAATACGGCCCGATCCGGTCGAGCGGCGCAGTTTCCCCGGCACTGGCCGGCAGCCAGCCGGTCATGACACGCTCCATCATGCCGAGGTGCGTGACGACGCCGCGCATGTCCCAGTCCGGGCAGAGCGAGCGCGCCCGCCACTGGTCAGTGCTCAGCCGCGCGGACAGCGACTCGACGGCGTCGTAGCACTGCCCGAGAGAGGTCACGATGGTGGCCAGGTCGGTCACGGGGTCTCCTTCTGAATGGTGATCCAGTCCCGCGTCTCGAGGTAGGGCCGGAACGCGGCGGCGGAACGCAGTGCCGCTCCGGTGGCCGCCAGCAGCGGGAGAGGAAGAGGGGTTATCGCGGCAGCGTCCGGAGCCTAAAGATCTGACACAGCCTGCGTCAGCTTGCCGCGCGGGCACGCACCAGGCCCGCCGTCAGGCACCAGGCCCGCCGTCAGGCACCAGGCCCGCCGTCAGGCACCAGGCCCGCCGTCAGGCACCAGGCCCGCCGTCAGGCACCCGGTTCAGGTCGGCCGCCACGGGCCGTTGTCAGGCACCCTGGTGTCAGGTGACCCTGGGCTGCTCGAGCGGGACGTCGGCGTAGGACTTGCTGGCCGCGATCTCACGCAGGCGGTCCATGGCGTCGAATACTTCGGTGAAGCTCGTGGTGAGGGGAACGGGCGCGAGCCGCAGCCGGTCGGGCGTCCGGTAATCGCCCACCACGTCGGCCCTGATCAGTGCCTGGCTGATGGGCCAGGCATCGTCGTGGCGCAGGGTGACGTGACCGCCGCGCCGCGCCGCATCGCGTGGTGAGGCGATCATGAACCCGAGTGATATCAGCCATTCGTCGGCAAGCGCGATCAGGTAGCTGGTCAGGTCGATGCTCTTGGCCCGCAAGGCAGCAAGGCCGGCTTCGCCAAGCAACCGGGCGCCTTCCTCGACTGCCACCGACCCGATGATGTTCGGAGTGCCGGTGAGGAACGAGTCGATGCCGGGCGCCGGGTCATAGCGCGGGCCCATGGCGAACTGGTCATGCTGGCCGAACCAGCCCCAGATGGGCTGGCGCAGCAGCGACTGCAGGTCCTCGCGCACATAGAGAAAGCCGGGCGCGCCGGGTCCGGCATTCACGTACTTATAGGTACAGCCGACGGCGAGGTCAGCGCCGGATGCGTCCAGTTCGACCGGGACCGAACCGACCGAGTGACACAAGTCCCAGAGCACCAGGGCGCCAGCCCGGTGGATCAGATCGGTGAGCTTGGTCATGTCGGCAAGTCCGCCGCTGCGATAAGCGACATGGGACAGGGCGACCAGGGCGACGCGGTCATCCAGGGCCTCGGCGAGTGCCTCCTCGCTGATCCCGTGATCCATGTCGGTATGGATCACGCGCAACTCGCAGCCGCGCTGAGCGGCCATGCCCTGGAGCACGTACCTGTCCGTCGGGAAATTGTCGTCGTCGGTGATGACGACGTCCCGGCCCGGCCGTGCGTCCACGGCGGCCCACGCCAGCTTGTACAGGTTGACGGTGACGCAGTCGCAGACGATCACCTGGCCGGGCGCGGCGCCGACGAGGTGCTCGCCCAGCATGTCGCCAGCCTGGCGGGGCAGCTGGATCCACTTGTCCCAGGACCGCACCAGCCCAACGCCCCAGTCCTGGTCGACAACCTCGGCGATCCGCGCCTGGGTCCGCACTGGCAGCGGACCAAGGGAGTTGCCGTCCAGGTAGATCAGTTCCCGGTCGTGCCGGACGAACCTGTCTCGGAACGGCGCAAGCTGATCCGCGGCGTCCAATACCTGCGCATATGACCGATCTGCCGAGAAAGTCGTCACAGCTTCCACCCTAACTGAGTGCCTGACAGATCACCCGGTACCCGGCTCAGCCTCCGGGTAACACCAGCACGCTGCCAGGCGGGAGGGCCACCTTAGGATCGGACCGTATCCGAAGAACAGATGGAGCAGAAGGTGGCTGAGGATCAGAAGGTTGCCCGCGTCCTGGTAATAACGGCACACCCGGACGACGTTGACTTCGGCGCAGCGGGCACGATCGCGCAGTGGACCGACGCCGGGCTCGAGGTGACTTACTGCATTGTCACCGACGGCGAGGCCGGGGGCAGCGACCCGGCAGTGTCCCGCACCGAGATGGCGGCGGTCAGGCAGGCAGAGCAGACTGCGGCCGCCAAGCAGGTGGGCGTGCATGACCTGCACTTCCTTGGCTACCCGGATGGCCGCGTCGAGGCCACGATGGGGCTGCGCCGTGACCTCGCAAGGGTCATCAGGCTGCTGCGCCCGGACCGGGTCGTATGCCAGTCACCGGAACGCAATTACGCCCGCACGGGCGCTAGCCACCCCGATCACCGGGCCGCAGGCTCGGCTGCCCTGGACGCTGTCTACCCGGACTCCCGCAACCCGTTCGCCTTTCCGGAACTGCTGGCCGAGGAGAAGCTCGAGCCGTGGACCGTGCGCGAGGTCTGGATTGCCGGCAGCCCGGCGCCAACGACTTACGTCGACATCACCGACACCTTCGCGCGGAAGGTAGCAGCGCTGCGCTGTCACGTCAGCCAGATCAGCGACCCGGACGGGCTGGAGGATTTCCTGCGCGGCTGGCTGAGCCGGGCCGCAGCGCAAGCCGGGCTGCCCGACGGCCGGCTTGCGGAGGCATTTCAGGTCCTGCAGACCGGATAACGCCGCGCGGCGGCAAGCCGGCAGCCGAGACCGCGCGTTCCCGGCGGTAAAGTTCCTTCCGGCGGAGCCTCGCAGCGCCAAGCGGGCCGGTTATCGGTGACTTCGCATCACGTAACTCGTTAATTGCGACACGAGGGACTGGTGCGGCGCGTTCCGCCGACCTAGGTTTGGCTAAGGCGCATCTGCCATGTCCCCGGAGGTGTCAGCGAATGACGCACATCACCGTCACGGTTGACGGCGTTAAGTACGTCGACCAAGTCGAACCTCGCTTGCTGCTCGTCCATTATCTCAGGGAAGTCATCGGCAAGACCGGTACGCCGATTGGCTGCGACACCTCGAACTGTGGTGCGTGCACGGTCCTGATGGACGGGCAATCGGTCAAGAGCTGCTCAGTTCTGGCGGTGCAGGCAGACGGGTCCGACGTGACGACCATTGAAGGCCTGGCAAACGGCGAGCTGCATCCGGTGCAGCGAGCCTTCCACGAGGAGCACGCTCTGCAGTGCGGGTACTGCACGCCCGGCATGATCATGGCGACCACGGACTTGCTCCGCGATAACCCGCATCCGACCGAGGAGGAGATCCGGGACGGCCTGGAGGGCAACCTCTGCCGGTGCACCGGCTACGAGAACATCGTCCGCGCCGTCAAGCGCGCGGCGGAGGCGGGGGTGACCCAGTGACCGCGACAGTCGACGCGCCGACCGCCGAACTCGGCAAGGCGAGGCTCCGCAAGGAAGACGCCAAGCTGCTCACCGGCCAGACCAACTGGACGGACAACATCAAGCTGACCGGAATGCTGCACCTGGCGTTCCTGCGCAGCCCGTACGCGCACGCGAAGATCACCAGGGTGGACGTCAGCGGTGCGCTCGGCCAGCCCGGCGTGATCGCCGCTTTCTCCGGTGCCGATTTCGCCGCCGAGCAGGGCAGCCTGCCATGCGCGTGGCCGGTGACCCCGGACATCGTCATCCCGCCGCACCCGCCGATGGCCGTCGACGAGGTTCGCTACGTCGGCGAGGCAGTCGCGGTCGTGGTGGCGCGCGACAGGTACGCCGCGGCTGACGCACTGGCCTCGATCGACGTGGACTACGAGCCGCTGCCCCCGGTGCTGGATATCCGCACAGCGCTCGATCCGGGCTCGCCGAAGGTGCACGAGGCCGGCAACAAGAGTTATGAATGGGTCTTCGCCAACGGTGACGTGGACGCGGCCTTCAGCGATGCGCCGGTCGTGCTGGAGCGGACGTACCGGCAGCAGCGGCTGATCCCGTGCGCGATGGAGCCGCGCGCGGTGGTAGCGCAGTGGGTTGGCGACGAGGTCACGCTGTGGTCGGCCACGCAGATTCCGCACGTACTGCGGTTCGCGCTGTCGGCGTTCTTCGGCATACCCGAGCAGAACGTGCGGGTTATCGCCCCCGACGTGGGCGGTGGCTTCGGTTCCAAGCTCCAGGTGACCGCCGAGGAAGTGCTCGCGGTGCTGATCGGCCGCAAGATCGGCAAGCCGGTGAAGTGGGCCGAGACCCGCACCGAGGGCAACCTGACCGTGCACCACGGCCGGGACCAGTGGCAGCAGATCAAGATCGCCGCGGAAGCCGACGGCCGGATCCGCGGTCTGTCCGTTGACCTGCTCGCCGACATGGGCGCGTACCTGATGCTGGTCACGCCCGGCGTGCCGCTCCTGGGCGCGTTCATGTTCCCGGCCATCTACAAGATGGACGCGTACTCGTTCAAGTGCACCGGGGTCTTCAGCACCAAGATGCCGACCGACGCCTATCGCGGCGCGGGCCGGCCGGAAGCGACGTTCGCGATCGAGCGCATCATGGACGAACTCGCGGCCGAGCTCGGCATCGAGCCGCTGGAGTTGCGCGAGCGGAACTGGATCAAGCACGAGGAATTCCCGTACACGACCATCTGCGGGCTGACCTACGACTCGGGCAACTACGAGGCGGCCACGGCCAAGGCCAGAGAGCTGTTCGACTACGACGGGCTGCGTGCGGAGCAGCGGCTGCGCAACGAGCGCGGCGACAAGGTGCGGCTCGGGATCGGCATCTCCACCTTCACCGAGATGTGCGGCCTGGCCCCCTCCCGGGTGCTCGGCTCGCTCTCCTACGGCGCGGGCGGCTGGGAGCACGCGGCGATCCGGATGCTGCCCACCGGCAAGGTCGAGGTGGTCACCGGGTCCAGCGCGCATGGTCAGGGCCACGAGACGGCCTGGAGCCAGATAGTGGCCGACCAGCTCGGGGTGCCGTTCGAAGACATCCGGGTGCTGCACGGCGACACTCAGGTCTCGCCCAAGGGCATGGACACCTACGGCTCCCGCTCACTCGCGGTTGGCGGCCTGGCCCTGGTCAGCGCGTGCGACAAGGTGGTCGCGAAGGCCAAGATCATTGCCGCGGCCATGCTGGAAGCGTCGGCTGACGACCTGGAGTTCTCGGCCGGGCGGTTCTCGGTCAGGGGCGACCCGGAGGCGAGCAAGACGATCCAGGAGGTCGCGCTAGCGACCTTCGCGGCGCACGCGCTGCCCGAGGGCGTCGAGCCCTCGCTGGACTCCGACGCCACCTATGACCCGGACAACTTCTCCTTCCCGCACGGTACGCACCTGTGCGCGACCGAGGTCGACACCGAGACCGGGTTCGTGCACATCCGCAGCTACGTTGCCGTCGATGACGTCGGCGTGGTGGTGAACCCGCTGATCGTGGAGGGGCAGGTGCACGGCGGCATCGCGCAGGGCATCGCCCAGGCGCTCTACGAGGAGGGCGTCTACGACGAGGCGGGCAACCTCGTCACTACGACGCTGGCCGACTACCTGGTGCCATCGGCCGCCGACCTCCCGTCGTACCGGACCGAGCGCACGACGACGCCTGCCAGCAACCGGCTCGGCGTCAAGGGCGTCGGCGAGGCGGGCACGATCGCGTCGACGCCGGCCGTGGTCAACGCGATCGTGGACGCGCTCCGGCCGCTTGGCGTCCAGGACGTCACTATGCCGTGCACGCCGGAGCGAGTCTGGCGGGCGATCCAGGCAGCCCATGGTCAGCCAGCACAGGGTCAGCCAGCACAGGGGAGCGAGCAGAGCGGAGGCATGGCATGATCCCGGCCAAGTTCGACTATGTCCGTCCGTCGTCCGTCGGCGATGCGGTAAGCGCCCTGGCCGGCGGTGGCGAGGACGCCAAGGTAATCGCGGGCGGGCAGAGCCTGCTGCCGCTGCTGCGGCTGCGGCTGGCGTACCCGGAGCTATTGGTGGATATCGGTGGCCTGGACGAGTTGTGCGGTGTCACCGATGACGGTGACCACCTGCTGATCGGCGCCCGGACCACGCACTACCAGCTCGTGCACGATCCGCTGATCACCGAGCATTGCGGGCTGCTCGCACAGGCGGCCGGCACGGTCGCCGACCCGGCCGTCCGGCATCGCGGCACGCTCGGCGGCTCGATCGCGCATGCTGACCCGGCCGGTGACCTGCCCGCGGTGGTGCTGGCGCTGGACGCGACCATGATCGCCACGGGTCCTGCGGGCGGCAGGGAGATTCCGGCAGGCGAGTTCTTTGTCGACTACCTGACCACGGCGCTCGCGCCCGGCGAGATACTCACCGGCATCCGGGTGCCCAAGCTCGGTGCCGACTGGGGATATCGTTATGAGAAGTTCCACCGGACCGCGCAGGCGTGGGCGATCGTCGGCGTCGCGGCGCTGGTGCGGCGCTCCGACGGCCACGTGGCCGAGGCAAGGGTCGGCCTAACCAACATGGGCTCGGTGCCGATCCGGGCGGCGGCCGTCGAGACGGCCGCTGCCGGGGCGCAGGCTAGCCCCGAGGCGCTGCGGGAAGCGGCCGCGGGTGCGGACGAGGGAACGCAGCCGCCTGCGGACCTGCACGGAGCGCCGGACTACCGGCGCCATCTGGCGCGGGTGCTGACCGGGCGCGCTCTGGAGGCAGCGGCAGGAGTCTGATACATGGAGCTCGAGCACACATTCTCGGTCCCGGTACCGGTGGAGCGAGCATGGGACGTGCTCCTGGACGTCGAGCGGGTGGCGCCTTGCATGCCGGGCGCCACCCTCGACTCCGTCGAAGGTGACAGCATCGCCGGAAAGATCAAGGTCAAGGTCGGCCCGATCACGATGACCTACGCCGGGACTGCCAGGTTCACCGAGCGGGACCAGGACGCGCGCGTGGTCACCCTGCAAGCGTCCGGCAAGGAGACCCGCGGCGCGGGTACCGCATCGGCGTCCGTGCGGTCGCACCTGATCGCCGCTGGTGGCCAGACCACGGTCACTGTGCACACGACACTGAATGTCACCGGCAAGCCAGCGCAGTTCGGCCGGGGCGTGATGGTCGAGGTTGGCACGAAGCTGATCGGCATCTTCGCCGACAACCTGGCGGCGATGCTGGCGGCCGAGCCCGCGCTAGCCGCGGATGTCCCTGACGATGGTGAAATTCCGGGCGGCGGGAACGTGATCGCCCTGCCCGACAGCACGCCAGACGAGGCGCTGCCGATCGATGTGCTCAACCTCAGCGCCAGGGCGTGGAGCAGTCTGCGCCAGGACGGCATCCAGACCCTCGGTGACCTGACCCGGCGGACTAGCCAGCAGCTGCTCGCCATCGACGGAGTTGGTCCCGCTTCGCTGGCCGACATCAAGGCCAGGCTTGCCGATCGCGGGCTGGCCCTGGCGCCGCCGGAAGCCGCCGGCAGCACGCGGCTGGAGGCGGTCAGCCCGATCAGCCCGCAATCCGCTGGTCCGGCTAGTGCTGCCGGTCAGCCCGGCGCGGACCAGGCGGATCTGAACGGCGCTGCCCCGGCGGCCGGCCGGCACGCCTCTGCTGCCGACCAAACCGCAGACGGGGATCTGGCCGAGGTGACGCCCCTGCGCCCGGCACGGCATGAGTCGCCTGCCGCGCCGATACCGGCCCAGCGGGAGCCGGCCGGCTGGCAGCCACCCGACAACGACGCGATTGACCTGCTGGACGTGGCCGGGCTGCCGGTGCTCAAGCGCCTCGTCCCGGCTGCCGCGGCGCTTATCGCAGTCCTGCTGGTGGTCTTCGGCCTGCGCCGCCGCCGCGTCCGCCGCGGCTAGCGCGACCGCGCCTCAGGCGGCCGCACCGTAATGTGCGGGGGGTGAAGACGTCGTCGGGTGCCACGCAGGCGATGCCGCTGCGGCGAAATCAGGTCGCTGAGGTCTGAGGGGCCGGCGTAGTGTTGCCCGGTGCTTGAGGTAACAGCCTGCGTGGGCGAGCCGGACGAGCTGACCTCGCTGGAGGTCTACAACACTGTGTGGCCGCATGACGCGGTGACGATCGAGGCGGTGCACTCGTTCAGGGACAGCGCCTGCGATTACATCGACTACCTCGTCCGCGAGGATGGCGCCGTCCTGGGGTCCGGGGCCGGGGCTATCTTCGCCTATCGCGCCCGCCGTGTCGTTGCGCTCATCACCGTGCTTGCCGGGCGGCGCCGGCACGGCGCCGGCACGGCACTGTATGAGGCCATTTCCAGGTGGGCCAGCGAGCGAGGGGCACGCGAGCTGGAGGTGTCGGTCTCGGGTAACGATCCGGAGAGCCTGTCCTTTGCCCGGCGGCGCGGCTTCACCGAGGAACGGCGGCAAGTGGGCCTCGTGCTCAGCCTCGCCGGCGTCTCACCGCGGCAGGTCCAGCCGCCGGCCGGGATCGAGATCGTCACCTGGGCGCAACGGCCGGAGCTGGCCCGCGGGATGTACGAGGTCGACCTCGAGACCCATCCTGACATCCCCGGCTTCGAGGACGTCGCCCTCGAACCGTTCGAGGACTGGATGGCGCACACTATGCAGCGGCCTACCGACTCTCCCGATGCGACGTTCATCGCGCTCGCCGGCGAGGATGTCGTCGGCTTCGCGAAACTGTCGCTGACCGCGCCGACGGCCGCGGGCCACTCCATCACCGCCGTCAAGAGGGCCTGGCGCGGACGCGGCATCGCGGGTGCCCTGAAGGCGACAGAAATCAACTGGGCGCTCGCCAACGGCTACACCGAACTCCACACCAGCAACGAGGAGCGGAACGCGCCGATCAAGCGCCTGAACGCCCGCCTCGGCTACCGACCCGGAATCGCGCGGATCTACCTAGTCGGCCCCCTCATTGGCGAACTCTCCCGATGAGGAGGCGTGGGTGCAGATGACGGGCGGTGCATCCTGATGCGGGACACTGCGCCGCCCGCGGTGGGACGCCTGCCCGTCTCGCCCGGCGTCTACCGGTTCCGGGATGCTGGTGACCGGGTGCTGTATGTCGGCCGGGCCAGCGCGTTGCGCAGCCGGGCGGCGTAGTACTGGTCGGATCTGCGTGATCGCGGTCATCTGGCCCCGATGGTGGCCCGGGTGGCCCGGATCGAGGCGGTCAGCTGTGACTCGGCCCATGAAGCCGCCTGGCTCGAACGCAACCTGCTGCAGGCATCGCTGCCGCCGTGGAACCGGACGCCGGGTGGCCAGGAAAACGCCGTCTACATCCGGATGGATGCCGGGCCGGCGCGCCCGGGGCTTTCCGTCGCCTACCAGGCGGCGCCGGCTGGCCAGGTCCGGTATTTCGGCCCCTACCTGGGCGGCCTGCGGGTGCGGCGGGCGGTCGCCGCCTTGCACCGGATCCTCCCGCTGCCGCACGCCGCTGACCGGCTGGACGGAGCCGAGCGTGACCTGGCCCGGGTGCGAGGTGCCGCTGGCGGTGATCGCACGGCCCTGGCCGGCTCGCTGGCCGCGATCCTGGAACGCCAGCCGGCCGCGGTCAGCTGGGCGCACCGCCAGCTGGAGCAGCTGCGCGACCGCGCCGCCCAGAAGCTGGCCTACGAGCTGGCCGCCCGGATCCAGGACGAGATCGGCGCGCTGACCTGGGTCACCTGCCCGCAACGGGTCACCACTACGGACCCGGCGAACCTGATCATCGCAGGCTGGTCCGGCGGCATACTGGTCCAGTTCCAGATCCACGGCGGACGGCCGTGCGGCTGGTCACAGCGGTCATGCAGTCCCTGGGCGCCACGGACGCGCTGACCGCTACTCCGGATGCCTGGCGCGACTTCACCCAGCGCAACGCCGAACTTGCCGCCGACCTCAGCCACGCAGACCGCGGTCGATGAAGCCGATCATCCACTCAAAGCTCTCGTCCGGGTCGGTGTCCCACTGGAAGCCGCGCGAGGCCTCCAGGGTGGCAAAGCCGTGCATGGTGCTGCGGATGGTGCGGATGGCGTGGGTCATCTGCGTCTCGGCGATGCCGTAGCCGCGCAGCACGGCGGCGATCGAGTCGATGACCCGGTTACTCGCGGCCAGCAGCGGGTCGTCCGGGCCGGTCAGCTCGGCACCGGTGGTGGCCATATAACGGCCCGGGTGCGCGGTTACGTACCCGCGTAGCGCGGTCAGCAGCGCGGCCAGCGCGTCGCGTCCGGCCAAGCCCTGCACCGCGTCGCGGATCACGTCGCCCACCTCGGTCATGGCCAGGGTGGCCAGCTGATGCTGTACGTCGGCCAGTCCGTCCACGTGCTTGTACAGCGACGGCGGCCGGACGCCCAGCCGGTCGGCGAGCAGGCCCATGGTGACGCCCTGGAACCCGATCTCGTCGGCCAGCCCGGCGGCCGAGGTGACTACATCGTTGCTGGTCAGGCCGACCCTAGGCACCTGTGTGCTCCTTGAGGAATCCGATCACCAGCTCGGCCACCCGGTCCGGGGACTGCGCGTGCGGGTAGTGCCCGGCGCCCTCGACCAGCGCGACCTGACCCAGGCCGGACGGCATGGCCGCCACGACCGCCTCGCCCTCGGCCCGCGGGTCGGCGAAGTCTGGATCGAGCGTGCCCATGATAACCAGCGCCGGGACGGTGAGGTTGGGTAGCTGCGCACCGGCGTCGGCGGGCGTCGACTTGCCGGTCTTGTTGAACTCCGCCATCCGGCCGGGCTCGCGCAGCTTGGCGGCCAGTGCCGCCATGTACTCGGTGTAGTCAGCGGGCTTGGTCGGGTAGGCCACGTCGAGATAGCGCAGCCAGCTGCGCAGGCTGTGCAGGTACTGCGCGCCGATCAGGCGGAACATGCCCTGCCGGTAACGGCGGATCCGGACCAGGCCGCTCAGGCTGATCGTCTGCGTCTTGGTGAACGGGTTGAGCTCGATGATGGCGCTGACCAGGTCCGGCCGCTGCGCCGCGGCGATGGTGGCCGCCCCGCCAGAGATCGAGTGCCCGACGATGACCGCCGGGCCACCGAGGTGCTCGATCAGGGCGAGCAGGTCGCCTGCGATGTCGGTGCGGGTGATGGCTTCGGCACCGGTCACTGACTTCCAGCCCATGCTCGAGTCGCCATGGCCGCGCAGGTCGGCGCTGACCACCCGGTAGCCGGCCGCGGCCAGCTTGGGGGCCAGGAACCGGTAGGCCTGCCGACGGTCGCCGATACCGGGCGACAGCACGACCAGCGATCCGCTCCCGATCTCGTCGTACGCGATCCGTCCGCCCTCGATGTCCAGGTACTCAGTCATCGTGACTCCTCCTTGGCTAATCTGTATAGCTTTAAAGCTAATTTAATTAGCCAAGGATGTCAACCAGGCAGACGTAGCGACCGGCCCTCCGGGTCAGGACGCGTGCCGAGCCCGCCGGTGGCGGCGCACGTAGATCACGGCGCCTGCCACGATCGCCACCGCGGGCCCGCTGTGCACCGCGAACACTCCGGCCAGGCTCGGCCCGCCCCAGCTGTTGGCGTAGCTGGCGGGGTCGTTGTAATGAATGATGAAGAACTCGGCCACACCCCGGCCCACCAGGTAAAGGGCGAGCACCGCGCCTATGCCGAGGCCGAGCGCGCGAGCTACCGGGTGACGGGAGCGACGTTCAAGGGCTAGGTAGGTTTTTTCCATATTCGTGACGCTACGGACCCGCAGCGCCTCGGGTAACGCAGTTACCACCCGTCTTCTGACTCCGGATATCCCCAGCCGGCCACGCCGCCCCGCCCTTCACGCCTCCCGGCATCCGCCGCCCTGCCGCGGTCCGCGTGTCGATGACTCAGCGTGCTTGCTCTAACTGGCACGGTGACGCATCGACCTGCACGAAACCGGTGATTTGTCGGACCCTCGTGACAAAGTGCAAGCATGCCAACTCTCTCCGGATACGACCGCGACGGCCTTGTGCGTATCGCGCAGGCGCAGTTTGACGTGGTCTCGAGAAGCCAGGCGCTCAACTGTGGGATGACGCGCGGTGCGATCGAGCACCGGCTCAAGCCGGCGGGCCCGTGGCGTCCGCTGCTGCCCGGCGTGTATCTCGCCGTGACGGGCACGGCCAGCCCGGTGCAGCGCGAGGTGGCCGCCCTGCTATACGCCGGGCCGCGCAGCGCGATCACCGGCCCCGTCGCCGTCCGGCGCCACAACCTTCGGTGTGCGGGCCTGAACCTTGTCGATGTGCTGATCCCGGCCGACGTCCATCGCCAGAGCAGCGGGTTCGTCCAGATCCAGCGGACCACCCGCATGCCGGAGACGCTCTACACCAGCGGTCCCCTCCGGTATACCGCTCCGGTCCGAGCGGTAGCCGACGCCGCTCGCACGATGACTCGGTTCAGCGACGTGCAGGCCCTGGTCTGCGAGGCCGTGCAGCGCGGCCGCATCCCGCTGAAGGACCTCGTCGCTGAACTCAACGACGGCCCATCGGCGGGTACTCGCTGGTACCGCATGGCCCTGGCCGAGATCAGCGACGGCATCCGGTCCGCCGCGGAGGCCCAGCTCAAGCAGGTGATTGACCGCTCAGACCTGGACCAGCCGGTATACAACGCGGACCTGTACACCATGGACGGCGTCTTCCTAGGCCGCCCCGACGCCTGGTTCGGGCGCGCCGGGGTCGCGGCCGAGGTGGACTCGCGCGAATACCACCTCGGGGCCGCGCACTACGCGCAGACCACCGAGCGGCATAACCGGATGGAAGTGGCCGGGATCCATGTCCTGCACTGGCTGCCCAGCACGATCAATACCGCACCGCGCCGGGTCATCGCCGACCTACGGGCCGCCATCGCCGCAGGCAACAAATGCCCCCCGCTTCCCAGCAAAGCCATCCCGCCCCAGGCCTGACCAGAGCAAGGCTCAGACCTGCGTGTGGATGACTCAGCGCGCCAGCTCTAGCAAGCACAATGAGTCATCCACACGCGCCCGAGAGCGGGTTGGTTCAGGCCGGGAGCGGCGGTCAGGCGGGGGAGCCGAGGTAGCGCAGGACGGCGAGGACGCGGCGGTTGTCGCT
>DAHVAR010000225.1 GCA_027314515.1 Actinomycetota bacterium | reverse complement strand
GGCTGCCCCGCCGGCCCCGGCTCTGCCGGTTGCGCGGGAACCGGCCGGACCGGGGGCGATGGTGCCGGACTCACCTCAAGCCGGGCAAGCGGCACCGGCTCGGGGTCGTCCGGATTCCCGATGAGCGGCGGGATCTCGTCGACTCCGAACTCAACCGTGGATAGCTCGGCCTCCCATCGTGGCTCCAGCTGCGAGATGGCCAGCAGGACAAGGTCGTCAAACCGGTCCGACCGGCTGCGGTAGAGCGGCACGTCAGGCGGGACCAGGGACCCGCGTAGCCCGCGGCCGTGGCGGTCCCGTCTGCGGACCCGGCCGGTGAAGACACGGCCAGTGCCGTCGCTGTCGTGCATGGCAACCGAGCGTATCCCAGCTGCTGACGCTCCGTTCGCGCAGCGATCTGGCTGCCGGAGACACGATCGCGCAGTGTGCCCCAGGTGGTGGCGTTACCGTCTGCCGATCGATACCGTCTGCCGTTGTGAGCGTCCATCACGATCCAGCTATGCCCGGACCGCGGATGCCGCGCGCTACCGGTGGCCGTCCGGAACTGGGGGAGCCGGGGTGATCGTCCGTTGACCGCTCGTCAGTGCTCACGGCCGGCCTGCAGGCAGGCCGCCTTGTACACGCTGACCTATGTCTACCGTGACTCGACCGCGGTGCTCGGGCCGCTTGCGGCCTTCGTCGAACCGCACTGCTACGACCTGTGCGCGCGGCACGCCGACCGGATGACGGCTCCCCGCGGGTGGGAGGTGGTCCGGCTGCCGGTCGCGCAGCCTGACGAGGCCGCCGTGGCCGACGACCTGGAGGCCCTGGCCAACGCGGTCCGCGAGGCTACGGTGCCGCGAACGCCGGCCGAGCCGACCGGCCAGGGCGTCGAAGTAGGCCGCCGGGGACATCTGCGGGTGCTGCGGTCCGCGCCGTCAGACGGCGGGCACCTGGAGTAGCGGCCGGCTGGATAGGGTGCAGCATGAGGTTCGGAGAACCCGGACGGGGCTGCCTCCGGCCACTATGACGGACTGGAGACCCGATGAAGATCGATGACTGGCTGCTCGACATTCTGGCCTGCCCGAAGTGTCACTCGCCGCTCCGGCCGGACGACGCTGCCAGTGAGCTGGTGTGCACCGGGGCAGATTGCGGCCTGGCCTACCCGGTGCGCGACGACATCCCGGTGCTGCTGATCGACGAGGCACGTGACCCGGCAGCCCGCGACGCGCCGGAGTGACGGCTAATCGCGATCGGCGGCGAGCATTCCTCGCTCGCGGACCGCGGCGAGGTCGGTGTCTCGGGCAGCGTTCGCGCGCAGGTCGGCGTTGAGCGCGATCGCCTCGGCCACGGCGGCGGCCGCCTCGTCGATCAGGCCGGCGCCTGCCTGCGCGCACGCCAGGTTGTAGCTGGCCATGCCGCGGGCAGGATCGGGAGCGCCCAGCACCGCGGCAGTTGTGACGGCCTGCTGGGCCAGTGCGACCGCCCGGCCCGCCTGGCCATGGCTGAGGTAATAGCCACCAAGATGCCCGGCAGGGTGCCAGAATCCACGCACGATCAGTTGCAGCCACAGCTGCCGGCCGCGCAGCCACGGGTGCCGGGACGGGTCCAGCAGGTCTGCCTGGCTGACTGAATCCAGCTCTTCGATCAGTTCGCCGCTGACGCGCCAGCTGTCGCGGCCGACCGCGTCTGCGGGCAGCGCGGATAGCTCCGCGTACATGCCCGGCGAACCGTGGTCAGCCTCGGCGAAATCAGGCGGTGCCGAGCCGGCCCTGATCGCCCGCAGCCGCTGAACTTGCTGGCGCCGGAACTCGGTGTTGTGCGCTACCAGCGGCAGCGCAGCCCAGCAGGACGGGCCGCCGGTCTCGGCCGGCGGCGCGGCAGCCAGCAGCACCTGCTCCGAGCTGGCTGAAAAGCCGATCATGCCTGCGATCGCGGCACGCAGCGCGGGAATGTCCGTCATGCTGCCGCCTCCTGTGCCGGCTTGCGAGCGGTGAACATCAGCGACCCGTCGACGATGATGGCTATCCTGCCGAAGCCGATGGTCTGCAGCCGGCTGAGCAGCGACGCCGGATCGACCGGGTTGTAGGTGTCGCCGGAATGGAAGTGATGCAGTTCATCGCCGGGCAGGCTGTCGGAGCCGACAAGTACGCCGCCGGGCCGCAGCACCCGGAAGGCCTCAGCAAGGATCTTGTTCTGCAGGGCGAGAGTCGGCACATGATGCAGCATCGTGAAGGTGCCCACTGAGTCGACCGACCCATCCGGCCAGCCGAGGTCGGCGCCGCTGGCGGTGCGGATCTCCACATTGGTACCGCGGTAGCGTTCGGCCAGTGCCGCGGCGGCTGGCTCATCGATCTCGATCGCGGTGAGGTGCCCGACCCTGTGGCGCAGCCAGTCGGTAGCGGCCCCCGGTCCTGGTCCGATCTCGAGCATCGCGCTGCCCAGGTCCACGTCGCGCGTGACGATCGGCAGCACCGCTGTCTGCACGTACTCAGCCCACTGTGGGCCGGTGCACAGCTGCACATGGTTCTCATTCATGTCCAGCAAGCTATGCAGCGGCCCATCCCCGGCCAAGGGCGTAGGCTGCCAAGCCGTGTCGCAAGACTGTCAGCCGCCGGAACCGGATTGTGCGGCGGAGGACTGCGATCCGGCGGCAGCCGTGATCGTCGTGACGTTCCCGATGCCCAAGGGCCTGGTCTTCGACTGGCACACGCACGCCGACCATCAGCTCGCCTGGCCGGCCAGCGGAGTGCTGACCGTGCGCACGCAAGAGTCGGCCTGGGTACTGCCACCGTCGCGAGCACTGTGGATACCGGCAGGCGTGCCGCACGAAACCTTGTCCGCCGGAGCCGCGGCGATGCGGTCCGGCTATCTGCGGCCGGATCGCTGTCCGCTCAGCTGGACAGAGCCGACGCCGGTGTCGGCAGGTCCGTTGCTCTGCCAGCTCATCGGCTACCTGGAGGACCGGAGCCTTGGCCCGGACCAGCGGGTACGCGCCGAGGCGGTGCTGACCGACCTGCTCCGGCCCGTCGCGATGACCACCGTCGAAGTTCGCTGGCCCGCCGATGACGTGGCCCGCCGGGTAGCTGACCGGCTGGCCGGCTCCCCGGCAGACGGCCGCACCCTGGCCAGCTGGGGCCGTGAGGTTGGCGCCAGCGAGCGAACGCTGGCCCGGGCGTTCCTGGCCGGGACCGGGGTGAGCTTCGGCCGATGGCGCACCATGCTCCGGGTCCAGGCGGCACTGACTGCCCTGGCCGCCGGCGAACCAGTTGCGGTCGTGGCGCGGCATGTCGGCTACGACTCCGACAGCGCGTTCGTGCAGGCATTCAAGCGTGAGACCGGCGTCACGCCGGCCGCGTACTTTCGCGCGCCCTGAGTCTGTCTGCTGGCCTGACGGGCAGCACCGGCAAACGGCGTTCCCGCGGGAACGTGCGGTCAGCGCCGCTTGGCCGGCACTGCTGCGCCGAGTAGCCGCAGCGCTCGTTCCTGCTCGAAATCGAGAGCACGGGCCGGCGGCGGCTGAATCCTGCCGATGCGGCGCGCGAACTCCGCGACGTCGGCCCGGACCGCGGGGTCGGCGAGCACCCGGATGCCGAAGGCGAGCGCGACCGGGCTTATGTCGTAACGGCGTTCCAGCGACAGGCCGAGCGCGACGGCGCCGAGGTCGGCGTCGGTGAACTGACGGTGCGGGCTGCGCGCGGCCGGCCTCTCGGGGGGCTTCGGGGGGTCGTCCCCCCGGATCAGCGTCTCGGGGGGCCTCGGGGGGTCGTCCCCCCGGATCAGCACGGTCGGCGGGCGCCGGCGCGTGCGTGCCCTGCCCGCGTGGCGGAGCACGGGAAGCAGGCCGAGAGACTCCCGGTAGCGGAGCATCCGGGGGGTCATGCCGAGCCGCCTGGCAGCCTCAGTGATCCGCATGGCGCAAATCTTACAACTTTCTGTTAGGAACAATGTACTGGACGTGCCGCCGATGCCCGCACTGCCGTACTGTCGGGCTGTGGCGCCGGCTGAGCCGGATAGCCAGCACGGGAAAACGAGTGTCCGGGTGACGCCGGCCAGCCACTACGCAACAGACCCAAGGACAGACCCAAGGAGAGCCTGCATGCCTGTCGAGACAGTCCCGTTCAAGGTCGCCGACCTGTCACTCGCTGACTTCGGCCGCCGCGAGATCCGGCTGGCCGAGCACGAGATGCCGGGCCTGATGGCGGTGCGGGCCGAGTTCGCCGACGCCAAGCCGCTGGCCGGCGCGCGCATCACCGGATCGCTGCACATGACGGTGCAGACCGCGGTGCTTATCGAGACGCTCGTCGCCCTCGGCGCTGCGGTGCGCTGGGCCTCGTGCAACATCTTCTCCACGCAGGACCACGCGGCAGCCGCCGTGGCAGTCGGCCCGGATGGCACGCCAGATGATCCGCGCGGCATCCCGGTCTTCGCCTGGAAGGGCGAGACGCTGGAAGAGTACTGGTGGTGCACCGAGCAGGCGCTGACCTGGGCAGCGGAGTCCGGGCCGAACATGCTGCTCGACGACGGCGGCGATGCCACGCTGCTGGTGCACAAGGGCGCGGAGTTCGAGGCGGACGGCCGGGTGCCGGCGGCCCGCGACGACGACCCGGAAGAGTGGGGCGTCATCCTCTCGGTGCTGTCCCGCTCGCTGGAGCAGGCGCCGGGCAAGTGGACGGCTATGGCCGCCGGGATCAAGGGCGTCACCGAGGAGACCACTACCGGAGTGCACCGGCTCTACGAGATGGCCAGGAACGGCTCACTGCGGTTCCCGGCGATCAACGTCAACGACTCGGTCACCAAGTCGAAGTTCGACAACAAGTACGGCTGCCGGCACTCGCTGGTCGACGGCATCAACCGGGCGACCGACGTGCTGATCGGCGGCAAGGTCGCCGTCGTCTGCGGCTATGGAGACGTCGGCAAGGGCTGCGCCGAATCGCTGCGCGGCCAGGGCGCGCGGGTGATCGTCACCGAGATCGACCCGATCTGCGCGCTGCAAGCCGCGATGGATGGCTATCAGGTCGCGCGGCTGGAGGATGTCGTCGCCACCGCGGACATCTTCGTCACCGCGACAGGCAACTTCCACATCATTACCGCCGAGCACATGAGCCACATGAAACACCAGGCGATCGTCGGTAACATCGGGCACTTCGACAATGAGATCGACATGGCCGGCCTCACCCGGCTGCCTGGTATCCGGCGGACCACCATCAAGCCGCAGGTCGATGAGTGGACGTTCGCTGACGGGCACTCGGTGATCGTGCTGTCCGAGGGCAGGCTGCTCAACCTGGGCAATGCCACCGGGCACCCGAGCTTCGTCATGTCGAACAGCTTCACCAACCAGGTCATCGCCCAGCTGGAGCTGTTCACCAAGACCGACCAGTACCCGCTCGGCGTCCACGTGCTGCCCAAGCACCTGGACGAGAAGGTCGCTCGGCTGCACCTGGACGCGCTCGGCGTGCGGCTCACCGTGCTGACCAAGGAACAGGCCTCCTACATCGGCGTTGCGGTCGATGGCCCGTATAAGCCGGACCACTACCGGTTCTGACCGGCCGGGTGCGGCCCCGCGGGTTTCGGGGGGCCGTCCCCCCGGGCTCGCACCATCCTCCGACGTCGCCGATGCTGGGCTGGCTGCGGCCGGCCAGCCCAGGATCGCCTGGGCCGAGCGAGCCATGCCAGTGCTCGGCATGCTGCGCACGTCTTTTGCGGCCGAGCCGCCTTTCACCGGCCTGACGATCGCGTGCTGCCTGCATGTCACGGCTGAGACCGCTGTCTTGGTACGGGCGCTGACCGCGGGCGGCGCGCGAGTACACCTGGCCGCTTCGAATCCGCTGTCCACCCAGGACGACATAGCCGCTGCGCTCATCAGCGACGCCCGAGTCACGGTGCAGGCGCGGTCTGGCGTCGACCGGCTGGCGTACTACGAGCACATCCACCGCGTACTCGACAGCGCGCCAGATCTCGTGATGGACGACGGCGGTGACCTTCTCAACACGCTGCACGAGACGCGCGCAGAGCTTGTCAGTGGCGTGCGCGGCGGCTGCGAGGCGACGTCGAGCGGAGCGGCCAGACTGCGGCGGATGGCCGCCGCCGGATCGCTCGGATTCCCCGTGGTAGCCGCCGAGCTATCGGCGATCACGCAGATGATCGATCACAAGTACGGAACTGGCCAGTCTGTCCTCGACGGCATCCTGCGGGCAACGAACACCCTCGTCGCAGGGAAGACGGTTGTGGTCGCCGGCTTTGGCCCGTGCGGGTCCGGGATAGCCGAGCGAGCCCGTGGCCTCGGCGCCCACGTCGTGGTCACCGAGGGGCTCGTGGACAGCGACTTCGTGACGCAGCGCTGCGAATCAGAAGGCTTCGAGCGGTGGGCGACCTTCGTGGCCTCGCCGCAGTACAGTCCCGAGGCCACCGAGGCGATCAGCGGTGTACCCGCCGCTGACCTGCGGGCCGCCGCCCGACTGTAC
>DAHVAR010000218.1 GCA_027314515.1 Actinomycetota bacterium | reverse complement strand
CTTGTGATTCAATGGGTCACATGGCAACCGAGGAACCTACAGTGCAGCGCTCCTTCCGGCTGTCGCGACGCACTCTCGACCTGCTGGATGCTATGGCCAGCGCGACCGGCAGGTCCCGCAATGCGCTCGCCGAGCGTCTGCTCGGCGAGGCCATCCGCACTGAGGTGCACCCGCTGATCCGGTTCCAGCAGGGCGCACTCGGCCGTCGGCGGGCCTTGGTTGTCGGCACGCGATTGTACGTCTATCAGGTGATTTCGACCCTGCGGGGCAACGACGGTGACATTGAGCAGACGGCGGAAGACTTCGGGGTCGCGCCGCAACTGATCAAGGCGGCCCTGGCTTACTATGCGGACTTCGCCAGCGAGATCGATGACGACGCAGCGGTCGCTGCGCGGCTCGAGGACGAAGAGCGCTCGCGATGGGAGCGCCAGCAGCGGGCCATCGCGTGAGGCTGATGCTCGACCACCACTATCCGACGGCGATTGCCGAGCAGCTCAGGGTCGGGGGCCGGGATGTGAGCGCGGCGGTCGAGCGCGGCTGGCACCGTGAGCCCGATGAGGCGCTACTGACGCTGTGCGCTGGTGAGCAGCGAACGTTACTCACCAACAACGTCGGCGATTTCATGGCCATCGCGCGGAACTGGGCGGTTAGCGGACAGCACCACGCGGGGCTGATCTTCACCTCCGACGCCAGCTTGCCGCGGACGCACGCGGCGATTGGCAGGTATGTTCAGCTGCTCGAGGCACTTCTTCACGAGTACCCGGACCCAGGCGAGTTCGCCGATCGCATCCACTGGCTAGGACCGGCAGCCGAGGTGCAAGGTCCCTGAGCTTCCTGCGGCTGGTGAAATGACGATGCCCTCGGCACGCGACCGAGTACCCGAGCGGGACAGATCAACGGTGCCTGCAAGCTCAGCCCAACGGGCCTCAGGTGAACGGGTTCTCGATGCGAACGCCCCGGATTACCTGGCCCGTGTTGAGGTCCTCCGAGAGCACGCGCTCGCATCCCGCTCTGCTCGCAGCCTCGATGATCAACGCGTCCCACAGCGATAGCTGCGCAGTCCGGGATGTGTCCACCGCGGACAGCACCAATGGCACATCGACGCTCACGACGTCGAGCTTGGCGATCCCGCGTACCGCGCGAGCCGCAACTTCCTCGCTGAGCGGGCTCTTAAGCTTACGGGTGGTCACCACGTAGAACTCCTGCAGCACCTGCGTGCTGACCACCAGGCTTTCCGGCTGAGCGCTGAGCAGTTCGACCGCCCGCTCATGCTTGGCCTTCTCCGCGGGGCTCTCGTCAACCGAGTACACGAGGACATTGCTGTCGAGGAACGCCCTACCGCTCATACAGTTCGTCTCTTGACCACGACCGGCCTCCGGGGCCGCTCCCGGCCCCGGCGCCCCTCGTCGCCGCGAAGAACTCCGCTACCCCCTCGGCAGCGGTGGAGCGGCCCGCCAACTGCCGGAGGTATTCACGCACCAGGGCGTTCACCGATGTCCCCATCTCAAGAGCCTTAATGCGGGCCACCCTGAGAATGTCCTCGTCGATGGTCAGCGTAAGGTTTGTCACCGGAACCTCCTATCAGCACGTAATCAGTGTAACACATATTCCGTGTGGCAGCCCCACCTGCGGAAGTTCGTCGATCGCGTCCACTGGCTAGGACCGGCGGCCGCGGTGCAAAGCCCGTGAGCTACCTCGAAATCAGCTGACCTCACCGGGTAGTGTGTGCGCGCGATGAGCACTAGGGAGAGCAGGCTGCCTGCGGGCACGAACGCAATAGTCCATCTCGTCCGCCATGGCGAGGTGGACAATCCCGAGCGCGTGCTGTACGGCCGCTTGCCGGGATACCAGCTGTCTGAGGCCGGCCGGGTCATGGCGAAGGCTGCCGCCGACTACCTGGCCGGGCGGGACGTGACCGTGCTGAGGTCATCGCCGCTGCAGCGCGCGCTCGAGACGGCGGAGCCGATCGCGGCTGAGTTCGGCCTCGAGCCCGGCGTCGACGAACGGCTGATCGAGCCGTGGAATCACTTCGAGGGGATGCGGTTCGGGGTCGGTGACGGCGCGCTGCGCCAGCCGCGCCACTGGGTGTACCTGCGGAACCCGTTCCGGCCGTCGTGGGGTGAGCCGTACCGTGAGGTCGTTGCCCGCGTGCTGGCCGCGGTGCGGGACGCGGCGCTCGCCGCGGATGGCCATGAGGCGGTCTGCGTCAGCCACCAGTTGCCGATCTGGATCACCCGGCGGTTCGTCGAGGACCGCCGGATGTGGCACGACCCGCGGCGCCGGGAATGTGCCCTCGGCAGCGTGACTAGCCTGACCTTCCGCGACGGCGCGGTGGCCGCGGTGCGCTACGCAGCCCCCTCCGGAGACGGCCGGCGGCAGGTCGCCGGAGCCTGAAGGCTAGCTGCGGGTGAGCCGAGAAGCACGTCAAACGCCGGCCCCGCGTCACCGGCCGGCACGTAATCCGGCACAATGGGGCCGGTACTACTGCCTGTAGGAGATCATCCGAGTGTTCCGGCTGCCCGTTCCCGCGCGTATGGCGATCGGTGCTGCCGTGGCCGCGCTCGGCGTTCTGGTCACGGCCGGATGCGACAGCGGCTCGATCGCGGCGAACGTTCCGCAGAGCAGCGGCCAGAGTTTCGTCGGTCACACCTACGAATCGACCTTCTACCAGGTCGGCCAGCGGCCGCAGGCACCGGATGTGTCCGGCACCACGCTCACCGGGCAGCGGCTGAACCTGGACTCCTATAAGGGGAAGACGATCGTGCTGAACTTCTGGGGCTCCTGGTGCGACCCGTGCCGCGCCGAAGCCCCGGCCCTTGGCACCCTCGCGCGCCAGCTGGAGCCCGACGGCGTGAGGTTCGTCGGCGTCGACATCCGCGACGAGCCAGCCGCGGCGCTGGCGTTCATGCAGAATTTCAACGTTAGCTATCCGAGCCTCAACGATCCGAACGACGAGATCGCGCTGGAATTCCACAGCACGGTGCCGCCGGCGGCCATCCCGACCACGCTGATCATCGACCGCAACGGCAGGATCGCCGCCCGGATCTTCGGTGCCTCTACCTACGCCGAGCTCAAGGACCTGGTGACGAAGGTGGCCGGCCTGAAGTCATGACGGCTGCTAAGGCACCCGAGGGTGGTGCGATGACGGGAGTGTCCGCGGACGGCGAGGTCCGCGCCGCCGAGCCTGACCTTGCCCCCCCCGCCGGGCGGCCCCGTACCGGGCGTCCCGGCAGCGGCCGGCCCCGTGCCGGGCGTGCCGGTACCCGGCGTCCGCTGGCCGGGCGGCTCGGGCGGGCCGGCTGGCTGCGCTGGATCTGGCGCCAGCTGACCTCGATGCGCACGGCGCTGATCCTGCTGTTCCTGCTGGCCGTGGCGAGCGTGCCGGGATCGGTGCTGCCGCAGGAAGGCATCGACCCGGCCGCGGTCACCCAGTACTACCAGGCGCACCCGGCGCTGGCCCCGATCCTGAACCGGCTGTCGCTGTTCAACGTGTTCGCGGCCCCCTGGTTCGCGGCGATCTACCTGCTGTTGTTCACCTCGCTGGCGGGCTGCGTGCTGCCGCGCGCGTTCCGCCTGGTCGGCTCGGCCCGGCAGAAGCCGCCGCGCGCGCCGACGAACCTGGCCCGGCTGCCCGCGAGCGCCACCTACGCCACCGGCCTGACTCCGGACGCTGCGCTCGACTCGGCCGCTGGCCTGCTCGCCCGCCGGCGGTTCCGGCTGCACCGTGGCGACGGCTGGGTCTCGGCCGAGAAGGGGTACCTGCGCGAGGCGGGCAACCTGCTCTTCCATATCGCGCTGCTGGCCCTGCTGTTCTCGGTGGGCGTCGGCGGCATCTGGGGCTACAAGGCCAACCGCCTGCTGATCGTCGGCCAGGCTTTCGCGAACACCCCTACGGACCTGGACGTGTTCCATCCGGGCCGCCTCGTCAGTCCCACTGACCTGCAGCCGTTCTCGATCAACCTGCTGAGCTTCCGGGCCACGTACGTGACCTCCGGCCCGCAGCTATACCAGCCGCTCACCTACGACGCGGGGATGAGGTACCAGGCGCGGCCCGGTAGCCCGGCCAAGTTCTACATGCTCACGGTCAACCACCCGCTGGTCGTCGACAACGTCAGCATCTACCTGATCGGGCACGGCTACGCGCCGATATTCAAGGTCACTGACGGCGCCGGCAAGGTGGCATGGGACGGCCCGGTGCCGTTCATCCCGGTCCAGCAGATGACGCTGACCTCCGAGGGCGTCGTCAAGGTGCCCGACGCGCAGCCTTACCAGCTCGGCTTCGCCGGCGTGTTCCTGCCGAGCGCGGTGGACCAGAACGGCCAGCTCCAGTCGGCGTTCCCCGCCCCGCTGAGCCCGCGGGTCAGCCTGGTCGCCTTCAAGGGCAACCTCGGCATGAACTCGGGGCAGCCGCAGTCGGTTTACACGCTGGACACCAAGGGCCTGAAGCAGCTGCCGATCACGCCGCGGCCGCTCAGCGCGGGCCAGACCGAGAAGCTGCCCGGCGGAGCCGGGAGCATCACCTACCTCGGCTACCAGCAGTGGGTGAGCCTGGCCATTACCTACGACCCCGGCCAGTTGCCGGCGCTCATCTCCGGAATCGTGGCCCTCGCCGGGCTGATCCTGTCGTTCCTGATCCGGCGCCGCCGGGTGTTCGTGCGCGCTGCGGCCGGCCCGGACGGCGGCACCACGGTCAGCCTCGGCGGGCTGGCCCGGTCGGATGCGGCCGGCGGGTTCGAGAACGAATTCGCCGAGCTCACCCGGCTGCTGCGGGCCGAGCACGACGGCCGCGCGATGCAGGCCCGCCAGGTCGCAGACGGCACGGCGGACGCGCCGGAAGACGCTGACGACCGGGAACGCGGCAAGCCTTCCACCCGGCCCGCATCGCCGGTCGCGGTTGCGGCTGCGGCCACTGCCATTACCGCCGAGGGTGATACCGAGACCGCGGCCGCGACTGTGGCCGCGACCACGACCGCAGCGGCGGCGGCTAAGACCGCGACTGTGGCCGAGACCGCGACCACGACCGCAGCGGCGGCTGCCGCGAACCCAGAGATGCTCGCCGGCCCAGAGGAAGAGTGAGGCTCAGATGCCCGTAAACACGACCCTGGCTGACACCAGCAACGGGCTGCTGCTCAGCACGGTGATTCTGTACGCGCTGGCGATGCTGTGCTATGCGTCCGACTTCGCTTTCGCCAGGCACCGGGTCCTGGCCGGCGTTGCCGGCGCGGCAGCGCCCGACCTGGCTGCTGCTGACCTGGCTGCTGCTGGCCTGGCGGCGGCACCGGAGCTGGTGACGGCGGGGGCGGGCGGCCGGTCAGCGCCGGCCAAGCGGGCGGCAGCAAACGGGTCGCTGCGGGCTAACGCGGCCTTGTCGGCTAACGGGGCCCTGCCGGCTGACGCAGGCCCGCTATCCAATGGCGCTCGGCCCTCCGTTGCCGCCGTCGGCCCCGCTGCCGGCCCGGCAGGCGACGCACCTGCCAGCCGCTGGCCGTCTGGCTTCTGGCTACGCCTCGGGTTCGGCCTGACCTGCACCGGGGCTGTCCTGCACCTGCTGGCCATCCTTACCCGCGGGCTCTCCGAGGGCCGGGTGCCGTGGGGCAACATGTACGAGTTCATCGGCGCGTTCACCTGCATGGCGGTCCTGGTGCTGATAGCGGCCTCCGTCTGGTACCGGGCCTACTACATGGGCCTGTTCGTGCTGCTGCCCGTGGTGTTCGCCCTCGGCATCGCCCTGACGGTGATCTACACGCCCGCCGGCTCGCTGGTGCCGGCGCTGCAGTCCTACTGGATCGCGATCCACGTGACGGCCATGATCGTCGCCATCGGCTTGTTCATCTTCGGCGCCGTGGTCACCACGCTGTACCTGCTGGCCGACCGCAGCCAGCGCCGTCTGGCGGCCGGCCAGTCGTCGTGGTCGGCGGGCATCTGGGAGCACCTGCCGGTGCCCGCCATCCTGGACCGCCTGTCCTACCGCAGCGTGCTGTTCGGGTTCCCGGTCTGGACCTTCGGCGTCATGGCGGGAGCCATCTGGGCCGACCACGCCTGGGGCCGCTACTGGGGCTGGGATCCGAAGGAGACCTGGTCGTTCATCACCTGGGTGGTCTACGCCATGTTCTTGCACGCCAGGGCGACGGCGGGCTGGCGCGGCCGGCGTGCTGGCTGGATCCACCTGGCCGCTTTCTCCTGCCTGATGTTCAACGTGATCGGCGTCAACCTGTGGATCACCGGCCTGCACTCCTACGCCGGGATGAGCTGAGCCGACGACAGGCGCCGCGGCGTCACTCAGAGCACCTCGTCGTCCGGATGAGCGTGAAACGCCATGATCGTTTGCCATCGGCGTGAGCCTAACCGCTGGTTAGCCCTGCACGCGTCATGAGAGCGGTGAGCCGGCTGGCCTGGCGGGCTTCCAGCCGCCGAGCAGTACCGCGAGCCGGTGCCACTGGTCCGCGGTCACCTGAGCGACGGGAGCCGCCGGATCGAGGCCAGCCCGGAGCAGCAGTAGCCTGCGGTCGGCGAGCGTGATGTCGGTTCGGGCCGCAGGCTGGCGGTAGGCCGCAGTGAGGATCGCCTGCAGGCTGCGCTGGCCGCGCGCGGAGAGACGGGCACGGGCCGGGGTCGCACTGACAGCCAGGCGGCGTGCACGCGCGGCGGCGGCACGAACTCCGCCGGGCTGAGCGCCCGGGCCATATGTATCTGGTAACGGGCTCCCCACCACGCAGCCTCCGCGTCACGGGGTCGCTGGGCGGTCAGCCAGCGGGCAGCGCCCCACTGCACAGTCAATTCGGCGCCGACGAACGGGACGGCCGGATCGCCCAGCAGCCGCCGGCACAAGGCCGTGGTGAGCGAGAACGGGGGATTGGCCACGACCAGGAAGTCCCGCCGCGGCAGCGGCATCGTCCGCATGTCGTCTTCGACTATCCGGACGTTCGGCTCGTCGCTGAAGCGCCGCCGCAGCCGCGCAGCGAGCCGCGGGTCCCGTTCTACCGCGATGCGAACGGTTCGGGCGGCGGTTCTGTCTCAGGAGGCGGCGAACTGAGGAGACACCGGCGGAAAGGTCGTCGATGACAGACGTCTGGCACGGAGGTTGCAGCGTTGGCAGCGCCGCTGGTCTTCTGGCGTGACGACGGATATGACCGCGAGCACGCTCCGGACCGGCTCAGCCGCTACGGCACCGAGGTCCGCGATGACATAAGCCCGGTGCCGTTCACCTCACCGCGTGGCGGCTGGCCACCTCGCTGACGCCACCGTACGTCCGCTGGCACCGGCGGATCACCGCTGCGACGTGCCTCAGCAGCCCGTGGGACGGCGGCCTGATCCGCGCGGTGAGCGTGGTGGCGCCGTGGCCAGCAGAGCTGAGCCGGACCAGGGCGCGGTGCCGCGACCGCGGCCGGCGGGACTGGCCGCAGCTGTTCGGCCAGTACGCCCCGCCGTCTCAGCAGGACCTGACCAGAGCCCCGCACCTGCGTGCCTCGCTCATCATCCAGGCTCCCGTTCCTCTTGACCGGCTGCCACCTGCCCCGGCCGGGCCGGCCGACGATGCACCGGGGACAGCGCGCCGGGCGGTCGCCGCGGGTGGTCCGGGAGCTGAACGACCTGCTCGGCCCGATGATCAGCCAGCTCGAAGTTGCCACGCTGGCCAGGGAGGACTAGCAGCACGGCGTGGCAGCCTCGGAGACGGCTCGAGGGTGGCTAGGCGAAGTAGTGCCCGTCGTCGAGGTCGGCGATCGGCCCCGGCTGGGCCAGTTCCCAGCCCAGCCACTGCTGCGTCAGCGCACTTCAGGCGGGGTTGTCCGCGGCGGCGAACATGCCGAGGAAGCCGAAGTGCCTGGCCGCGTCGTCGGGCGCGACGCTGACTGCCGGGACGCCCAGATTGCGAGCGATGGCCTCAGCGAACTCCCGGAACGGCACGCCTTCGTCGGCCACGCCGTGCAGCAGCGAGCCGGCCGGCGCGGATTCCAGCGCGAGCCGGAACAGCCGCGCGGCGTCCAGGGTGTGGACGGCGGGCCAGCGGTTGGCGCCGTCGGCCTGCACTGGGCAGGCCCGTTCGACTACGCGGACGCCAGCCGGCAAAGCTCGGCGCTGGACGTCCTGAACGCCGCCGTGCCGCTCGCCGTCGGCAGCTGAGCGCGGGCTTGCCGCTGCTGCTGGCCCGCTGGCAGTTGTCAGCGCAGTCGGTTCGGCGGATCCGGCTGCGGGTGCTGCGGGTTGCTCTCTTTACTGTGCCCGTTGAGCCTGTGAACCCGCGATGGCTTGTTCGCGTCATATGCATGTACGGCCGTCTCCTTAACTCCCCGCGCGGCCGTGCACTGCGTGCCGCTTTGAAAGCGAAGCCGAAAATGCGTGAGTACTACGTTGGGCACGACGGCGCTGGCCGGCGGTTGCGTCATTGGGCGGTGCTGACGGCGCTTTCGCTGGCCGCAAGCGCCATGGCGGCAGCGACGGTTGCCGGGGCTGGTGCTGCGCGCGCCGCAGTGGCCTCGTCGTCGCCTGCATCAGTGAGCGCGGGTGACGTGACGGCTTCGCTGAACAACTTGCGTGCCGGCTGGGATCCGGACGAGCCGGGCCTGGCTCCGGCCAGTGACGGCGGCCCGGTCGGCGGCGCCGACTTCGGCCAGTTGTTCACCGCGCATCTGAATGGCGAGATCTATGCTCAGCCCCTTGTTGTCGGCAACATGCTGGTGGTCGCGACTGAGACTAATCATGTGTACGGCCTGAACGCCGTGACTGGTGCAGTGGAGTGGTCGCGCTACCTCGGCAAGCCGGAGCCTTATACCTCGACCGGGTGCACCGACCTGACGCCGTCGATCGGCGTGACAAGCACGCCGGTTTACGATCCGGCGACTAGCGCGATCTACCTGACCGCGGTCGTCGACAACGGGCCGTCGGTCGCGCAGCCGCATGTGTACACGTATGCGATGAGCCTGAGTAACGGGAGCTTCCTGCCGGGCTGGCCGGTCTCCATTCAGGGCTCGCCGGTCAACGTGCCGGGCACGTCCTTCGATCCGCTGGCCGAACGGCAGCGGCCCGGGTTGCTGCTGCTGGGCGGCACGGTGTACATGGCCTTCGGCGCTTACTGCGACTTCTTGCCGTACTCGGGCTACGTGGCCGGGGTGAGCACCACGACCAGGCACCTCACATTGTGGACCGATGAGGCGGGCCTGACCGACAACCAGGCGGGCATCTGGCAGTCTGGCAGCGGGCTGATGTCTGACGGACCCGGCAGGATCTTCGTCGCGACCGGCAACGGCGTGTCACCGCCCGTCGGCCCTGGCAGCAGCCCGCCCGAGCAGCTTGGCGACGCCGTCGTCCGCCTCGATATCGGGAGTAACGGGACGCTGACCCCGACGGACTTCTTCAGCCCGGCAGATGCACCCACGCTGGACAGCGAGGATCAGGACTTCGGCTCCGGCGGCCCGGTGGGCCTGCCGTTCGGCACGGCGAGCTATCCGGACCTGCTGGTCCAGGCGGGCAAGGACGGGCGGGTGTTCCTGCTGGACCGGAATAACCTCGGCGGCCGGTCGCAGGGTCCGGGTGGGACCGACGGTGACCTGAGCATGACGGGTCCGTTCGGCGGCCAGTGGAGCCATCCGGCCGCGTTCGGTCCGGCTGCCTCGGTCTCGGCGGCCACGTCGGACGACTTCGTCTACTACGTGGGGCGCAACGACGTGATGCGCTATCTGCAGTTCGGCGAGAACTCCTCGGGGACGCCGGTGCTGACCGACGTGGCCAACAGCAGCACGACGTTCGCCTTCGGCTCGGGTGCCCCGGTGGTGACGTCGAACGGCGATGATCCTGCCTCGGCGGTTGTCTGGGAGGTTTCAGCGGCTGGCGCGGCCAGCAGCATCGACGCGTTCGACGCGGTGCCGCCAAGCACCTGCGCCGCCGCGGCACCATGTCAGATGACCCCGATCTGGTCGGCCCCGATCGGGACGGCGGCGAAGTTCACGATCCCGGCGACCGCCAACGGCCGTGTGTACGTCGGCACGAATGACGGCACCGTGCTGGCGTTCGGCAGCCCTGATGCCGCGCCGCTGACGGGCTCGCCGGTCAGCTTCGGCACGGTCCCGGTGGGCAAGCCGCGGTTCGTCACTGCCACGCTGACAGCCGCCGCCGCGGTCACGGTCACCGGCCTGTCGGCGGTACAGCCGGATGGCAGCGCGCCCTTCCAGGTGCGGGCTGCTTCGGTCGGCGGGAACCAGGTCACCTTCCCGGTCGCGCTCAGCGCCGGGGAGAAACTCGCCGTGCGCCTGCGCTTCGCGCCGTCGGTGCCCGGCGGCGTCACCGGGGCGTTGCAGGTGGCGACGACAGCGCCCAACTTCCCTGTCGTGAGCGTGGGCCTGGCCGGCCAGGGAACCGCGCCTGGCCTGCAGGCTTCGGCAGCTGCGGTGTCGTTCCCGCCGACTCCGCGGGGCCTGGATCCCGGCCAGGTCGTGATGCTGACCAATGACAGCACGGTCAGGGAGAGGGTACGGGCGACCACCGCTCCGGCTGCCCCCTTCCTGGCCAGCCTGCCAAGGGACGGCACGCTCGTGCGGCCGGGTCAGTCCCTGGCCGTCACGGTGAGCTTCCGGCCGGAGGTGACGGGGCGGCGCCGGTCAGCTTTCAGCATCAGGACCTCGGGCGGGTACCGGCTGACCGTGTACCTGAAGGGTTCCGGCATAGCCGCGGTGGGCAGGATGCGGGTGCGGCGGCATGTACTGAACTTCGGCTCGGCGCAACTGGGCAGTCGCTCCTCGCGGACCATAGTGATCACCAACGCGGGCAACTTGCCCGCCACGATCACGGGCGCCTCCGGGCCAGCGGATCCTTTCGGCGCGCAGGTCGGTTCGGTGACAGGCGTGCCGCTGAATCCCGGCTACCAGCTCCGCGTACCGGTCACCTTCACGCCGACGAGCACCGGGGCAGTGACAGCGGATTACGTCGTGCGCTGGCGTGACGCGGCGGGTGCGCACTCCCTGACTGTTCAGCTGAGCGGGACTGGGGTTCCGGCATCGGGCGGTCACACGCCGGTCGTGCCGGCGGGCGGCGGTTGGACGCTGAACGGCAGCGCCGCGATGTCGGGCCAGACCTTGAAGCTGACCAGCGCCAGGAAGCAGCAGGCCGGCTCCGCCGTGTACGCGGTGCCCGAGTCGGCCGGGAGCCTGACGGCGGGGTTCACCGCTGCTGTCGGCGGTGACGGCGGCCTGACGCTCGGCCTGCTCAACGCTCAGGACTCGAGCCCGTCGTCGCTGGGCCGCTCAGGTGGCCAGCTGGGCATGGGCGGGCTCAGCGGCATCGCCGTCACGCTGGCGACCGGCCGGTTCGCTCACGATCCTGCGCGTGACTTCGCCGGCATCGCGGTCAGCAGCCGTTCCGGGTTGCGCTACGTGGCGACCACCACCCACATTCCGAATCTGGCCACGGGTTCCTACCGGGTGCGGGTGGTGGTGCGCGGCCCGCGCGTGCGGCTGTACATCGCCGGCCAGCAGGTGCTGGCCGCCTCGCTCAGCAGAGCTGAGATCCCGGCCCAGGTGCGCGTGGCGTTCACTGGCGGCACTGGCGGGTCGGCGGGTTCGCAAGCTGTGACTGGCGTGGCGGTCAGCGCGGGCAGCCAGGCGCTGCCGGCGCCGGGCGGCGGCTGGTCGTTTAACGGGACCGCGCAGATGTCCGGTTCCTCAAGCGAGCTGACCAGGGCTGCCAGGGACGAGGCCGGCTCGGTGGTCTACCCTGCGGCGGTACCGACGAGCGGCCTGACGGTGAGCTTCACGGCTCAGTTGTCCGGCGGCAGCGGGGCCGACGGCCTGACCTTCGCGTTGCTGAATCCTGCGACGTCGACGGCCACCTCGGTGGGCGGCGACGGGTCCTCCGACGGCTTCGCCGGCCTCGGCGGGATCGCGGTCGGCCTGGATACCGACAACGCCCGCGGCGTCGGCGTCAACTCGAACTACGCCTACATCGCCAGTGGCGCCGTGGGTTCGACCCAGCTCAGCTTCGTGTTGCGGGCTCAGGCCATCCCTCCGCTGCGTGTGGGGCCGAATCAGGTGACTGTGCAGATCATGCCCGGCAGTGGCGGCGCCGACATCATCACCGTCTGGCTCGATGGCGGGCAGATCATGCAGCAGAGTGTGACGGGGGTGCCATCGACGGCACTGCTGGCATTCACCGGCGGGACCGGCGCACGGACCGACGTTCACCTGGTCCGTGACATCGCGATCTCGGCGACCGGCTGAACTCGGCCCCTGACCAGCGTCTGGGATGGTTCGTCGGCCTGCGCTGCTCTCGCATTTCACAGACGACGTTGTCTTGACCTCGCCGGCGGCGGAGGGAGGCGGCGATGACCGACCCCGGCTTGGACATTCCCGGTGTTACGCGTGATGCCGACCCGCCTCCTGCAGCAGCCCGGTCCGGTTTCGCGCGCGCCTGACTCGACGGACTCGTCCGCGTCGCCTGCTGGCTCCTCGCCGGGGCGCGGCCGTAAGCCCGGGCGCAGGGCGCGTACGGGGAGTGTGTCGGCGTCGGGTGGGTTGTCGGCGGGCGCGTTCGCGGCGTTACGACTTGGTGCGCGATAGGTCTGTTGCGCAGCTGGCTCACCCTCGTGCAGCCCGGCTACAACACGCGAGCCGGGGATGCCTGGGGCCAGCCCGGCCGCCGCCATCCCGCCAGTCCGGCCTGCCGGCGAGGCTGGCCTTCCGGCCGACGTGAACGCCAGCCGTGATCCGTCCGGGACCGGAAACAGAAGGGCTTCCGACGTGACACCTCTTGCACCACGCCGCGCGGGCCGCGCCTGCCGACCGCCGCAGGCGCCAGGAAGGAACGGTCCGGGCACCGGGATGGCGGATGGCCGGACGCCGGCGCGGGGCGGAGGTACCGCCGGCGACCCCGCCGAAGGGAACCCGGTCTGATGAGCGAGCTGGTCACCGCCCGCATCCGCGCGAACACCACCCGGCTTAGCCATCTGGGCCGACCACGCCTGGGGCCGCTACTTCAACGTGATCGGCGTCAACCTGTGGATCACCGGCCTGCGCTCCTACGCCGGGATGAGCTGACCTGGCGGCGGTTCGTTACGTCGAAGGGCTTGGCTGGCCGCAGCTCCTCGCCGGAGGTGTGCGTCGGCCGCGTTAAGGCATGACCCGCAGCCGCGCGCGGCCCGAGACGGAACTGGCGAAGTTCGCGCTGCCGCGATAGCGGGCAACCAGGTGATAGATACCTGGGCGCAGTTCGCGCGCGGTCGGCCGACAGCCTCCCCTGCCTCGCCTGAGGCTGATGACGCACACAGTGATCCGTCCCGTTCTGACCGCTACCCTGCCGGTCGCCGGCCCGGCGTACTGCGGGCTCACCCGGACCGAGATCCACTCTCTGCTTTCCTGGCGGTACCTGATCCTGCCCATCGACAGGCGCAGCGTCGTGCTGGTTCCGGCCCGGCTCACCATGAACGACACTGCCTGGGACGTGGACGGTGCATACCAGGCCGGACCGACGTAGCGTGCGACCAGGCTCACCGTGCCGGCGCCGAACTGGGTCGCGGTCAGCGTGCATGATCCCTGACCGCTGGCCAGGCTGATGGTGCACACCTTCGCGCTGCCCGACGAAACGGTCACAGTGCCGGTCGGGGTGCCCGAGGCGGCAGAAACGGTCACCTGCACCTTCTCGGTCTGCTCATGCCCGAACGTAACCGAGCTTGCCGACAGGCTGACCGCCGTCGTGGTCGGCGCCACGGGGATCTTCTCGGTGACATAGCCCTCGAGCCCGGCGGTTCCCGCGTTACCGCCGGCCGCGCAACTGCTGGCCGTCGCGCACGACAGCGCCAGCACGTCGGCTTCGTTATTGGTGCCCGCGACCTGGACCGCGTTGCCCCACGTGCCGTTCACCTCGTCGACGACGAACGCGTACGTCGAGGTGCTGCCGACCGTGGCGTACCCGCCCGCGCTGCAGTTTCCCGCCGACGGGCAGGACACCGTGGTCACCTCGCCGCCGTTGGTGCCTGGCAGGGCGGGTGCCGTGCCGCTGCCCCACGTCCCGTTCACCTGGTCGGCGATCACATCCTGTGCGGCGAGGGCGCAGTTGCCTGGTGACGCGCAGGAAAGCGGAATCTGGGAAGCGACGAGCCCTTCGCTAGCAACTGACGGGCCCTTGGCAAGCTCGCTTGCCTGGCCCCAGGTGCCGTTCCGCTCGGTCACGACGAAGAGCTGGCGGCCAAAGGCCGACGCGGTGGTGAACTCTCCGGCGGCGCTGCAGTCGCCGGCCAATGGGCACGACACGGAGTCGACCGACGAGTGCACTTGGCCCGCCGCCAGCGCGGACAACCCCGGTACTGACTGGATCGACCAGCTGCCGCCAGTCTCGGTGGCCAGCGCGGCGGCATACCCCTTGTACTGGGAGCCGAGGCCCGCAACGCAGTATCCCGGAGACGTGCAGGAAACCGACTGCACCCCGTCGTACGCCGGTGCTCCGGGGACCAGCGTGGGGACTCCCCACCTGCCGTTGGTTTCCTGGACGACCTCGGCCATCGTGGTCTGGTAGTCGGTAGCGTCATACCCGCCGGCGAGGCAATCGCCGGGTGCGCTGCAGGAGACCGAGACGAGCTTGCCCGATCCGAGCCGGGCAGCCGGCAGCGGCGGGGCGAGGATGTCCGCCGTCCCCCAGGTGCCGTTCGTCTCGCTGACAGCGAAGCCGCGCAGCAGACGCGGGCTGCTTGACGTCGGGTAGGGGGCGTAAAGGCTGCCGACGACGGCGCAGTTCCCCGGCGACGCGCAGGATATGGAATTGACAGTGACCCCATCGCCCCCGGCCAGCGGGGAGAGCCCGGAGATCGGCTGCGCTGATCCCCAGACTCCTTTCACCTGCTCGACGACGAACCCCGGCAGCGCCCCGTTGTAGTAAACGCCTGCGGCCACGCAGTCTCCCGGCGCGGGACAGGATATGGCTCCCACCTTCGGGTACTGGCCGAGCGACATACTGAGGGAAAGTGGCTGCGCCGGTCCCCACACGACCGGCGCGGCGGATGCGGAGGTGGTTCCCGCCGCCAACGCGGCGCCCGCGCCGCCGAGTATTCCGGTTGTTCCGGCCGCCACTACGAGGACTCCGGCTGCGACACGCCAACGCCCAAGATTCCAGGTCAACGAGGCCCCGCTCTCCTTGCTACTTACCACGCTGCCGGTGGCAGATCAATCCCTTAAACGCTATATCTTCCAAAAGGACGACACAAGCAATTACGGGCACGCTGAGCCACTCGCCAACGGCCTTCTACCGCGGGGCCGTCGAGCGATTTCCCCCTACGGCTGGCGAAGCCCGCTCGCCTGCCAGCTGGTGACGAGTGCGCCGGTTCTGCCGCCGGGCTCGGCGAACCACTCGGTCCCGCAGACGATCCGGTACACCGGCAGCGGTGACCTGGCCAGCACACGGAACAGCAGGGCCGCTCGTCCCGCGCCGGACAGCGGCGTCCGGTGCGCTGCCAGCGCCGCTCGCTTGCGTGCCGCATAGCGGCGAACGTCGATCCGGTGGGTGATCGCGGACTGCGGCATGCCGTAGCCGCGCATCTCCGCGAGACGACGGCGAGATACCAGGCGAAGCAGCAGAAGCGCTCGCCCGAACCGGGCGACTAGCTCGCGCGGAATCGTCGCCTCCACAACTCGCACTCCGGCCAGCCTGGCCGCTCGAGCGCCGACCTGGTGCACCCGCACATGGTCGCGATGGCCGTAGCCGCCCTGCGGGTCATAGCTCAGCAGCAGGTCCGCGTGCTCGTCAGTCAGCAGGGCAGCGAGCTTCCGGGCAGCTTCCTCAATGTCCGCGCGCGCGAACCGGGTCCTGCCGGGCGGGTCATCGAACAGGACAGGCCCGTGCCCGCTGTCGGCGTAGCCCAGATGCACGGCGCTTTCCGCGCCGAGGATCGCGGCGCTCGCCTGGAGCTCGTCCAGCCGTCGGCCGGGGCCAAGCTCAGGGTCGTCCCACACGTCACCGTCGCAGGCCACGACGATGATCACCCGGTGGCCCTCGGCGGCGAGCCGGGCGATCGTCCCGCCGGTCAGCAGCACCTCGTCGTCCGGATGAGCGTGAAACGCGACGATCGTTGCCATCGGCGTGAGCCTAACCGTTGCTTCGGCGTGCATGCGTCAGGAGAACGGTGAACTGACTGGTCTGACTGACGGACACGGTGCAGATGATCGCGATGGGCGTTGCGCCCCGATGCCGAGAAGGATAGCCTCGTTGCACTCCAGAGGCAATCTGGGTACACTAAAATGCATGAGTACGAAGACCGTGGGGTTCGCGATCGCGGACGACGACGTGGCGAGGCTTGACCGGCTGACGAAGAAGTTCGGCCACGGCAACCGGTCCGCTTTCCTGCGCGAGGCGATGAGGCAGATGGAAGTCATCGACAGGGCCGAGCGACTCGCTCAGCTTCAGGCCTACGGCAATGAGCGCGCGGCAGCGGCCGGGTTGCGAGCTGATGAGGCGCTGGCGGTTGTGCGGCGGGTGCTGAAGCGGCGGTGATATCGCCGGTCACCGTCGACGTCAACGTTTTAGTTGCAGCCGTCGCCGGGGGAAACGACGCTTTCCATTCGTGGCCGTCGCCGCCGCCCGTGCGGGGCAACCTCGCCGCCAACGTCGTCGGGATCCTCAACGATGCCCGCGAGTTCGCACTGAATGTCAGCGAGCACATCCTCACCAACACCGTGCGAGTTTTGTGCGGCGCACCGCCGGCTGGGTACGGCTGGGAGGAGAAACGGGCCGAGCAGTATGTCCAGGTGATCGTGGAGATCGCCGACGCCTCCGGGGGAGGCATCATCGAACCCGGCCTGACCGTTGCCGACTGCCCCGACTATGAAGACAACCGCATCCTGGAATGCGCGGCCGCCAGCGGATCGGTACTCATCGTCAGCGACGACACCGACCTGCTGGCCATGTCGCCATGGCGCGGGACCCCAGTGCTCACCTCTGGCGAATTCGTGACGCGAACCGACATCATGCGCCGGGGCCGTCGGCGTTAACGTCGTCTTTCTCCAGGCTCGCCCCCGGCGCGAGACCGTGCGCGATCCAGGGACCATACACCTTCACACGCACATGCGCACGTCCTTGAGACGCACAAGCCACTACTGGGCCGCCCGTCTCACTTGGATTAATGCTCGCTCGGGCTGTCAGCCGCCGGTAGGTTTCGGGCAGCTCAGGCCGTCCAGTCCTGCCAGCTCAGGCCAGCGACGCGGCTGAACTCAGAGGTGTTGGCCGTGACGACTGTCAGTGCGCGCCGCAGCGCCTGCCCTGCGATCAGCAGGTCGTAGGCGCCGATCGGCGTCCCGGCACTTTCCAGGGTCGCGCGCACCTGTGCGGCACTGCGGGCGTCCTCGTCATCGAAGTCCAGCAGGTCCAAGTCACCGGAAAGGAAGATCCGCAAGCGTTCGGTATTCTCCTGCACCCGGCTGCTCTTCGCCACGCCGTACCACAGCTCGAACAAGACGACCGACGAAAGCCCGAGGTAGTCACCGGATGATTCCGCCTCCCGGTACCGCTCCCGTACGCTGGCCGGCTTGTTACGCAGTAGCGCGACGACCGCGTTGGTGTCGAGGAGGTAATTCACCCGAAGAGATCCTCTTCTGCAGGCACGGGCGGCTGGTTCCTGCCATCCTCGAACAGCGGTATGTCCGCAAAGCGGTCTAGCTCGGCGAACCACGCGTCGATATCGGAGGCGATCGGCTCCAGCAGCACGCCGTTTCCCATGTGCCGGACGCGCACCCGGTCGCCAGGCAATCGGAACTCCTTAGGAAGTCGCACGGCCTGGCTCCGGCCATGGGTGAAGAGCCGCGCGATCGCAGTATCTGCCACGACGCCTCCCAGGTGATAGCTACCAAGAGTATACATCAATCCCTCGGGCGCGGCGCTCAGCGGCCACCTATCGAGGGCGTGCAGGGTCATCGGAAGCCGCGTTGATGTCGCGGAAGTAGTCTTCGATGCCGCCCGGAACGGCGATCAGCAGCAACCGGGGTGCGGTGGCACAGATATACCGTGGTCCAGGCCAGGCCGCTGGCCCGCAGTGCCCGTTCCCATAGCATTTCGCGGGTTTGCTCGATGTCGTAGCTGCAGAACAGCAAGGTCGCGATGTTGAAGCCGCGGTCGCCCTGCCCGGCGCCGTCGAACGGGATATTCCAGTCGACCACGCCACGCTCAGCCGATGGTCAGCCGATCCGGGACGGCGCGCCGGGGAGGAACCGCCCTGCCACCTTGCTGCGACCAGGGCTGAGCCGGACTGGCCGGCGGGCGCTGCCCGGGCGCGGCCTGATGTCGCCGCGGAGGTAGGCGAGATTGCCGTGACTGAAGCTTGCGGGCGGCAGGTAACTTGGCGTGAAGTCGGATGTTATCGCTGCCCCGGTGCTCAGCAGCGCGGCCGCAGCTCCGGCGATCATAGCTGCCTGGCCGGCGCTGCGGCCGAGTCCGATCAGGTGACGGACAGTGCCGCCCATGAAAGTGTCACCCCGTGTGCGCTCGTCGTTGCGTTACCGATCTCTGACGCAGCGTTACGACCGATCGGTTGCGCATTGAGACGCACGTCACCGCTGAGGAGCAGCCGGCAGCCGCGCTTTCCCGGCCGTAACCGTCTGAACCCGGCAAAACGGGCAGTCTGCCCCTGGTGCCGCTGCCGGTGTGCCGGGAAGCTATCCATGAGCGGCCTTGCACGGGAACGCGGCTAACAGGGGTGAATCATGTCAGTCCAGGACGGCCTTCAGGAGCCGGACTATCGCGCTTACGCGTCGGCCGGGATGGCGGCGCTCCAGCGGTGGTACCAGCGGTGGACCGGCTGCTGGCGGACGACGGGCTGGTGGAACTCCGCTAACGCGCTGACCGCGGTGATCGCCTACACCGAGCGCACCGGGGACCGGACGCACGTCGCCGTGGTCGAGCGCACGTTCCGGGCCGCGCGCCGCCGGCACTCGGACTTCCTGGTCAGCTTCTACGACGACAACGGCTGGTGGGGCCTGGCCTGGGTGGCCGCCTACGACCTGACCGGCGCGGTCCGCTACCTCGACGCCGCCCGGACGATCTTCGCCAACCTGCTGACCGGGTGGGACGATGCCTGCGGCGGCGGCGTGTGGTGGAACACCAAGCGCGGGTACAAGAACGCCGTCACCAACGAGCTGTTCCTCACGCTCGCCGCCCGGCTGCATCAGCGCGGTGCCGGAACGGGCGAGTACCTCGACTGGGCGCGGCGCGAGTGGGACTGGTTCTGCGCCCGCGGGCTGATTGGCGAGAACGGCCTGATCAACGACGGGCTCGATAAGTCGTGCCGGAACAACCGCGGCCAGACGTGGACCTACAACCAGGGCGTGGTACTCGGCGGGCTGGCCGCGCTGCATGAGATCACCGGCGACCCCGGCTACCTGAGGCAGGCCGAGGCGATCGCCGACGCCGCGCTGGCGCTGCTGACCACTCCGGCGCCGGGGGCCAGGCACGGCATCCTGCTCGAGCCTGGCGAGCACGGCACTGGCCGCCGCGGCGGGGACCTGCCGCAGTTCAAGGGCATCTTCGTGCGCCATCTCTACGACCTCTACCTGCAGAGCCGGCGGCCCGCCTACCGCGAGTTCATCCTCGACAATGCCCGCTCGATCTGGGCGAATGACAGGAACAACCGCAACCAGTTCGGCTTGCACTGGGCAGGTCCGTTCGACTACGCGGACGCCAGCCGGCAAAGTTCGGCGCTGGATGTACTGAACGCGGCCGTGCCGCTGGCCGCCGGTGGCTGAATGCGGAGAAGCCGGGGCTGGCTCCGGTCAGTGACGGCGGACCGGTAGGCGGCGCCGACTTCGGCCAGTTGTTCAGCGCGCACCTGAACGGGGTGGAGTGGTCGCGCTACCTCGGCACGCCGGAGCCCTATACCTCGACCGGGTGCACCGACCTGACGCCGTCACCGGCGGGACCGGCGCCCGGACCGACGTTCACCTCGTCCGCGACATCGCGATCTCGGCGGCCGGCTGAGCTCGATCTGCTGGCCGGCAGCGGCGGTCGGTGCGGGGTGTGCGGCTCTTCCCGGATCTCCGTTTCGAGGTTCTGGCCGCGTCAGCACCCTCAGGGTGCGCATGCCGCGGGCTTCGTGCCGCCAGCTCTGCAGACTCCCGCATGTGCGCGCGGGATGTGGCGGCGAAGGGGAGTGAGCGGCAAAAACCAGTCGATAGGCGCCAGTAGGCGGTCATATAATCGAATGTGTGATCGATTGACGACGTGACTGCGACGCGGTGGCTGGCTTGTCCTGACAGGGGAGGCGGCGATGACGGATCCGGGCTGGGACATTCCCGGTGTTCCGCGTGAGGCCCCTCCTGATGGCGGCGGGCTCGCGGCGGATGGTTCGGTGCTGTCGCCTGGCGCCCCGCCGGCCGCCGGTTCGCCGTCTGAGGCTGGTTCGCCGCAGCGGGGGCGCAGGTCCGGCCGTAAGGCGCGGGCGGGGAGCGTGTCGGCGTCTGGCGGTTTGTCGGCGGGCGCGTTCGCCGGGCTAGCGGGTGCGGATCGGCATTCCGGCTCGTCCGTCAGTGCCGCGCCTGACCCGGCCAGCGCTGACCCGGCCAGCGCTGACCCGGTGTTCCCTGACGGTAGCGCCGCGGACTGCGCCGGCCTTCGTGGCAGCATGCCCGGCGGCGGCGTGCGGGTGACCGATCCGGCGCAGGCGCTGGCGTACCTGACCGCGGGACTGGAGTTCCTGGCGCATGCGGATCCGGCCGGGTGGAGCGAGGGTGAGCAGGCTGACTGCCTGCGCGGGCTGGCGGCGGCGGAGTCGAGGCAGGCCGCCGCGCACGCCAGGGTCCTGGCGGCGTTCAGCGTGCCGGGCGGCGGGCTGGCCGGCGACGGGCACCGGTCGCCGCGGGTGTGGCTGACCTGGCAGACGTCGGCGACCCGCAAGGCGGCCGCAGGAAAGGTGTCGTGGATGCACCGGCTGGCGGCTCACCCGCGGGTCGCCGCGGCGCTGGCGGACGGGAGCCTGTCGCCATCGTGGGCGGCCCAGATCATGGACTGGACCCGGACCCTGCCCGAGGATGTCCGCGACGACGCTGACGGCGAGCTGCTCGCCGCCGCCGGGGCCGGGGCCGGGCTGGCCGACCTCGCGCAGATCGCCGGGGAACTCACCCGGCTGCACGCAGCCCCCGACGGCGACGGTGACGGGTTCGAGGACCGGCGGCTCCGCCTGGCCACCACGCTGGACGGGGCGGGCCGGCTGGAGGGAGACCTGTCGCCGCGGTGCGCGGCGGCGGCCGGGGCGGTGCTGGGCGCGCTGTCGGCGCCGACCGGCCCCGAGGACACCCGCACCCTGGCCCAGCGGTGGCACGACGCGATGGAAGAAGCCATGACACGGCTGCTGGCCGCCGACAACCTGCTGCCCGAGCGCGCCGGCCAGCCGGTCCGCCTCGAACTCGACATTACCCTGGACCAGCTGCTGGCCGGCGGGGCCGGATCACCCGCCGGGCCCGGCTCGGCGTGCGACGCGGTCATCCAGCCGGTCATCACCGGCATGACCGACTACGGGCTCCTCGGCAAGCTGTCCGACCCCGACAACCCGCACTGGCGCGACCAGCTCCAGGCCGCGATGGCCGCCAAAGCCGGGCAGGCGCCCTGGAGCGACGTGCTGGCCGCCGCAGTCGCGCTGCTGTCCGGCCCGGCCGGGCGGGCGGCCTGGCTGCGCCGCCAAGCCACCGGCATGCCCGCCGCCCCCGCCAGCCTCCCCCTCGACATCGCCGAGGCCACCGACACCATCCCCGTCCACCTGCGCCGCGCCGTCCGCCGCCGAGACCGGCACTGCCGGTTCCCCGGCTGCGACCTGCCTGCCGCCGGCTGCGACGTCCACCACATCATCCACCGCAAAGACGGCGGCCGGCACACCCTGGCCAACCTGGTGCTTTTGTGCAGATTCCACCACCTCATCGCCATCCACCGATGGGGCTGGACCTTCACCCTGCACCCCGACGCCACGACCACCGCTGTCAGCCCCGACGGCACCAAGACACTACACAGCCACCCACCGGCACTAGCGGTCTGACCTCACGGCGCCCTTTAACGTGCTGCTAAGTTGCCACGATGGCCGAATGCGTCTTCTGTGACATAGGGGCGCGGCACATCGACCGTGACACCGTGCCCGCATCAGACCGCGTCTACGTCCTTCCGGCGCTTCGGCAGCGGCCGAGGAACCGGTTCCACACGCTTGTCCTGCCTATAGCGCATGTCCGGAACCTGCAGGACGCCGATCCGTGTCTGCTGGCTGAGATCATGTCGATCACGGCAAGCCTGACAGCCGCGTTCCCGGCCAAGCTCGGCGCGAACGGATCATTTGTATTCCAGAGCAACGTCGAGCCAGGCGATCTGCCGTTCCATCTGCACGTGCACGTCGTGCCGCGATTCGACGATGATGAATTCCGGACTCCCGACCCTTACGGCGTCGAAGAGGTACCACGCCGCGACCGGCTGGCACAGGCGCGCGAACTGCGCGGACTGCTTCAGCCTCGACGGTCTCTTTGACGATCGGGACGGAGACTGCCCGTGCGGCTCTGGCAAGGACTACCGGGAGTGTCACGGCAAGCCAGCCGGGAGTTGACTGGGTAGCGGCAGCACGCTGCGGCAACGGCGTGGCCAAGCCGGATGTGATCGCACCCGCCGCACGATCGGGGCGCTTGCCAAGAACAGGCAAAACGAGTCTAGCCTGAAATCAAACTCGCGATAGGCTGAAGTAACTGTCGTTTGGCGAACAACTCCATTACCCGCTGCGCTTTCCAATTCCCGCGCGAAAAGAATCCCAGGGCTTGAACCATTGTGGCAACTCCGCGTGAACACGCCGTGATAGTAAGATCCCATGCTGGCAGACCGGGAGGGAGCGCGGCTGATGTCTGAGGGCTTGACGCCCGGCAGCATGGACGCTGGCAAGTTCCGTGCCGACGGGGCGGCAGCGCCGACCGTGCTCCGCATCCTGCTCGGGACACAGCTGAGACGACTGCGCGAGTCGCGCAATATCACCGCGCACGAAGCCGCTCAGGCTATCCGCGGTTCGGAATCGAAGATCAGCCGGATCGAACTCGGCCGGAACGCGGTGCGCGAGATCGACATCGCCGACCTGCTCAACCTCTACGGGATCACCGACTCAGCTGAACGCCAGCAGTTGCTGGCATTAGCCGGCCAGGCTAACCAGCCAGGCTGGTGGCACCGGTACCAGGACGTGCTGCCGCCGTGGTTTCAGTCCTACCTCGGGCTCGAGGAGTCCGCCGAGACGATCCGCAGCTTCGACCCACAGTTCGTGCCGGGACTGCTGCAGACCGAGGAGTACGCGGCGGCGGTCATCCGGCTCGGCCGGTACTCGCCCGAGGAAACGGAGCGGATGGTCTTCCTGCGCAGGGAACGGCAGCGGCGATTCGCCTCCGCCGGCTTGCGGCTGTGGGCCATCATCGACGAGGTCGCGTTGCGGCGAACCGTTGGCTGCCCGGGCCTGATGCGGCGCCAGCTTGACTACCTGCTGGACATTTCCGATCGGCCACGGCTCACCATTCAGATATGCCCGCTCCGCACCGGTGCCTGGCATGCCGCACCGGGCAGCTTCAGCATCCTTCGATTCGCCGCCGAAGACCTGCCCGATGTCGTCTATGTCGAGCAGCTCACCGGCGCCATGTACCTGGATAAGCGCGCGGACGTCGACAGGTACATCGAGGCGATGGATCTCATCAGCGCGTCCGGCTGCACGCCGGAGCAGACCACCACACTCATCCGTACCATGCTCGCTGACCTGGAGGGAACGACGTGAAAGGCACCAGCGGTGGCACCAGCGCACGCGGAGTCACCGGTCCATGGGTCAAGAGCAGCTATAGCGGACCGACCGGCGGCAACTGTGTCGAGGTCGCGTTCCTGGCACACGGTGACGTTGCCCTGCGCAACTCCCGAGACCCCGAGGGCGCGGCGCTGATCTTCACCAGCGCTGAATGGGACGCCTTTCTCGGCGGGGCGCGCGACGGCGAGTTCGATAGTCCGCATCGCGCCTGAAGCCCCGGCACTCGCACCGGCTCAGCGCGGCGAGCGCGGAACTGTCTGCGCGGGGTTTGCCGTTAACGCCGCAATTGCGGGAAGATAGCGGCGTGCACGGCATCCTGAGCTTCCTGTCGAGTGACTGGTGGCTTATCTTCATCGTCGGCCCGATGGCGGGCGGCGCTCTGCAGCGGCATCACGCCAGGAGGCTGCGGATCATCGCTGCCAAGGCCGAGCTGGAAGAGAAGCGGAGCGCGGCGCTTAAGCTTCCGCCGGAGCCACAGGCCATGTGCGGCTGCAGCCACCACCTGAGCTTTCACAATCCTCGCACTGGTGCATGTGCCGAGGAGAACTGCCGCTGCCAGCAGTATGTCGGGCCGGAGCCGCTCGGGCACGTGTTCGCCCAGCCCGTCATCGATCCGGCGCTCATCGACCCGGATGCCATCGGGCCCCGGCAAGCGGACCACAGCTGACGATCACTACGGCGGCCTGGCGGGGCTGCCATCCAGCCCCGCCAGGCCGCCACTCTGCCCCGCCTGGGCTAGCTCACCGGCACATCGAACTCTCCGGCCTTCACGCCGGTGATGAATGCGGCCCACTCCTCGGGGTCGAAGACGTGTGCCGGCTTGGTCACGTTTTTGGAGTCGCGGAGCGCCACCATGCCGCCTGGCAGGTAGGCAACCTGGACGCAGGCGGAGTTGTTGCAGGCACGGCTCGTTATCCACACTACGCTCGAAACATCATAATCGGACATACGGGTTTCCTTTCAGGTGGATTCTTCCGCTCCCTCCGAAATGGACCTGATGAGGAGCGCCGAGTCGCCTGGCGGCAGTGCTGCTGCACGTAGCAAGTCGAATGCCTCAGCCCGAGCCCGCACCTCTCGGTCGCGCTCTTCGATGTAAGCCTGCCCTGTTACCCCTTCGGTGTAGACCACATCGGGATCGAAACGGTCCGGAAACTCAATAATGGCGAACGAGCCGCCGAGGCCAGGGTGCAACCCGCTATCGAATGCCAGCACCTGCAGGGTCACGTTCGGCCACTGGCTTGCCTCGTAGAGATGGTCGAGTTGCCTGCGCATGACTTCGGAAGGGCCAGCCATGCGCCGAAGTACCGATTCATCCAGAATGATCCACAGATCCAGCGGATCTTCTCGCAGCAGGACATCCTGTCGCTGCATCCGCAGCTTGACCAGCCGGTCGATCTCGTCGGGCGTCTGGCGCCGCCGGACCGTCGCCATCACCGCACGGGCATAATCCTCTGTCTGCAGCAGCCCGTGCACCACCTGCGCCTCGTAAACGCACAGGGATGCGGCCTCAGCCTCTAGCCCGACATAGATCCCGAAACCAGTAGGAAGCACGCCGTCCCAGACCGCCCACCATCCCTTGCGGTGGCCCTCCCTGGCCATCTCCAGCAGGACCTGGCGCTGGCCAGGGTTGTCGACGCCGTACATTTCCAGCATCACGTTCAGGTAGGCCGTCCGCGTCGGCGCCTTTCCTGTCTCAATACGGGACAAGGTCGATGGCGCTAGCCCGAGTCGGTCGGCGACCTCTTCGAGCTTGATCGACCGCGACTCCCGGAGCCGCCTTAACTCACTACCAAGCCGACGGCGCCTAACGGTCGGGCCGACTGACACTGGCGCTCGCCTCTTTTGCAGGAATCCGGTAGCGCAGCCTGAACAAGAATGCAGATTGGCTGCCTTCACATCGATCCATAGATCACGATACACGAACGCCTGTCGTGGTGAGATTCCATCTGCGATTTCGCGGCGCAGATTTGTGCCATGCACTTGCGTGGCTCGCCGGCCGCACATCATTATGGAACCTGGGAGGCGTGTCACCCGCGCTGCCTGGGCCGGGCCGCGCCAATGTTGGCGAAATAGCTCATACGGCGTTCTTGAGCTGGCAGTTCCGGGGCACCGCGCGGGAGGGGGCGACCGGGATGTCATTCACGGCCACTCAGCAAAACGAAGCGGGCGAGAGCTACGCGGTCGCGTCAGTGGCGGCCGACCGCGCAGGTGTCGCGGCGCTGGGCAGTCTCACGATCCCCGGCCGACCCGAACACGTGCGCGAGGCTCGCGCGTTCGTCGCCAAGGCTCTCGGGGAATTACACCCAGCCCTGGAGAACGCCGTCCTGCTTACCTCTGAGCTGGTCACGAACGCGGTAATGCACAGCGCCTCGCGCTGCAGCGGCGGCACCATCACGATCGAGATCGGCGCGTCGGCGGGCGGTGTGCGGATCGAGGTAGCCGACGCGGGATCCGATCTCAGCACCCCGGTTGTCCGCGGCGACGCGTACGCCTCCGACGGGCACGGGCTCTTCCTCGTGCAGACGCTGTCGGACCAGTGGGGTTACCTGCGCAGCGACAAGGGCACCACGGTGTGGTGCTGGCTCACCGTGAACGCCGGGGTTGCGCAGGGCGCCGGTCGGCGTCCCCCCGGCTATGCCGCTTCTCCTTCAGGCGCATGGTGACGTGCACAGGGGTGCCGGCGAAGCCGAATTCCTCCCGTAGCCTGCGCTCGAGGAAACGCCGGTAGCCCGCCTGCAGGAAGCCGCTCGTGAACAGCACGAAACGCGGCGGCCTGACGCCAGCCTGCGTCGCGAACAACACTTTTGGCTGCTTCCCGCCGCGCACTGGTGGCGGTGTCGCCGCGATCAGCGCCGTCAGCCAGGCATTGAGCCGTCCCGTCGCAACCCTGGTCTCCCAGCCGGCCAGCGCCTGTTCCAGGGCCGGGACCAGCCGGTCCACATGCCAGCCGGTCTTCGCCGACACGTTGACCCGCGGTGCCCAGCGAGCATTGTGCAGCTGCCGGTCGATCTCCCTATCCAGCAGCTCCCGGCGGTCGGCGTCGACCAGGTCCCACTTGTTGTAGGCGATGACCAGCGCACGGCCGGCTTCGATCACCATCGAGATGATCCGCAGGTCCTGCTCGGCAAGCGGCTGGCTTGCGTCGACGAGCACGACGGCCACCTCAGCCCGCTCCAGCGCCCGCTCCGTCCGGAGCGCGGCGAAGAAGTCCGCGCCCTGGGTCTCCCGCACCCGCCGCCGGATGCCGGCGGTGTCAACGAACCGCCAGGTCTTGCCGCCGAGTTCGACGAGTTCGTCGACCGGGTCCCTGGTGGTGCCCGCCACCTCATCGACGAGCACCCGCTCCGACCCGGCGAGCTTGTTGAGCAAGCTCGACTTGCCCACGTTCGGCCTGCCGATCAGCGCGACCCGCCGCGGGCCGCCCTCGGCCTCGTCCCGCTCTGCGGGCGCATCCGGCAGCGCGTCCAGAACCGAGTCCAGCAGGTCGCCGCTACCACGGCCATGCAGCGCGCTCACCGGTACCGGCTCGCCCAGGCCGAGCGACCACAGCGAGTAGATGTCCGGCTCGCCCGGCGCGTCGTCCACCTTGTTGGCCGCCAGCACCACCGGCTTCCTGGAGCGGCGCAGCACCGCGGCAACGGCGGCGTCCGCGTCGGTCACGCCGACGACCGCGTCGACCACGAACAGCACCGCATCGGCAGCGTCCACCGCGACCCGCGCCTGCGCCGCCACCCGCGCGGCCAGCGCCGGGGTTCCTTCCACCGAAGGCTCCCAGCCGCCGGTGTCCACCAGCGTGAACGCGCGGCCGCGCCACGTCGCGTCGTAGGTAACGCGGTCCCTGGTGACGCCCGGCGTGTCCTCGACGACTGCTTGCCTGCTGCCCAGAATCCGGTTCACCAAAGTCGACTTGCCGACGTTCGGCCTGCCGACAACGGCAAGGACCGGCACCGCTGCCACGGCCGGCTGGCTCTCGACGGGCTCAGCCATGCGGCACCACCTGACGCGCCCTGGCTATCTCGACCACGCGCCGGGCCACGTCGTCTGGCGGCAGGCCGCTGGTGTCGATCTTGATCGCGTCGTCCGCCATCACCATCTGGGCGGCGTCTCGCCGGTCCCGCGCCGCTTGCTCGCGCCTGGTCGTGTCGAGGGTCGCCGCCGGGTCGGCCGTCAGGTCCGCGGTACGCCGTTCCGCCCGGACGTCCTCGCTGGCCGTGAGGAAGACCTTCACCACCGCGTCCGGCGTGACCACGGTGCCGATGTCGCGCCCTTCCGCCACGATGCCGGCGCCCGCTGCGACGGCGGCGGCGATGATGCCCCGCTGCATGCCGATCAGCATCCGCCGGACCTCCGGTATCGCGGCCACCGCAGAGACCGAGTTGGACACCTCGCGGGTCCTGATGACCGCGGCCACATCCTGCCCGTCGACGGTGACCTGCGGGGCCACGGGGTCGGTCCCGACGCAGATCCGCGGCTCGGAAATTCGCGCCAGCACGGCCGCGGTGTCGGTGAGGTCCACCGAGCGGCACAGCAGCCACCAGGTCAGCGCCCGGTACATCGCGCCGGTGTCCAGGTAGCGCAGGCCAAGTTCGGCAGCGACGCGCCGGGCCGCCGTCGACTTCCCCGAGCCGGCCGGGCCATCCATCGCGATCACCGGCGCAGGCTGCCCGACATAACACCGCATTTCATCCACGCCGGTAGATACCATCCAGGCAGCTGATTCGGTCACCAGGCAAGGTTACCGGCGAACTGGCCAGCCGCTGGCCGCCAGCGCCTCAGACAGCGGGGTTACTCCTTCTGGCCGGACCCACAGCTCCGCCACGCCGACCGGCAGGCCAGGCGAATGCTCGATGGTGATGTCCTCGATATTGATGCCCGCCGCTCCCGCAACCTGGAACAGCCGCGCCAGCTCGCCAGGCTGGTCGGGGATCACGACCTGGACGGGCGCGAACCCTCTGGCCGGCCCGCCGTGCTTTCCGGGCAGGCGCCCGACCCCGGCGCTCCCGCGTTCCAGCAGGGCGGCGATGTGCTGAGCACCCTGCTCCGCGCCTGCCGCCAGGCAGTCAAGCGCGTCCGCGGCCGCAGCCAGCTCGGTGGCGACCGCGCGGAGCACCGCTCCGGCCGGACCGGCGTTGGCGGTCAGGATCTGCAGCCACATCTGAGAGCCCGATGCCGCGATCCGGGTGACGTCTCGCAGGCCCTGGCCAGCCAGCGCCAGCGCGCTTGCCGGGGCCAGCTCAAGTCTGGCGGCCATTGCCGCGGCAACCACGTGCGGCGCGTGCGACACCAGCGCCACCCACTGGTCATGCTCAGCTGTCTTCGCCGCGACCGGGACGGCACCGCAGGCTCGGGCAAGGCCCGTTACCAGAAGAAGGGTTCTGTCATCGTTTTCTGGCTGCGGGCAGACTACCCACGGGCGGCCGACGAACAAGTCCGCCTTGGCGGCCGCCGGACCGGAACGCTCCCGGCCCGACAGCGGATGACCGGGAACGTAGCTGGTCAGGTCACAGCCCAGCGCGCGGGCACCGGCCAGCGGCAACTCCTTGACGCTTGCCACGTCGGTGTAACAGCGCGCCAGCCTGCGGGACTGGGCGGCCCGCAGCTCACTGGCGACGGCGTCGGGCGGCACCGCGAGGACGGCCACGTCCGCCGGGCCGCCGGGCACTCCGTCAGCCGGCAAGGGCTGCCCGGCACCGAGGTCGGCGGCCAGGCGCGAGGCCGCGGGGTCGCGATCGGCCAGCCACACGCTGACGCCCCGCTCGCGGAGCGCCAGGGCAATCGATGTGCCGATCAGGCCCGTTCCCACCACGACGGCGCTGACGGGCTGGGCCGGTTCGGCTCCGGGCGAGCCGGCCGGAGCCGGACCAGTCACTGAGCGATATCCAGCCGGAGCGCTGCGGCGCCATGCAAGTACACATGCTGCATCGCCGACCGCGGCTTGGCCGTCTCGATGTGCATCATCAGCCGCACTACGTGCGGCATGGCGCCCGGCACGTCGATCTCGGCGGCGCACAACAGGGGCACCTCCTGGAAGCCCAGCTTGCGGGCAGCAAGCGCGGGGAACTCGGCATCCAGGTCAGGCGTCGCGGTGAAGATGACGCTGATGACGTCATCAGTGCTCAGCTCGTTCCGGCTCATCACCTCGGTAACCAGCTCGGCAGTGCCCGCCAGGATCTCAGCCCGGTCGTTCCCGCCTACCTGGACAGCGCCGCGAACTGCACGGACAGCCAACTTATCTCCTCCTGCTCCGGCCGGTGGCACCAGACGGCGTCACAGGCCCACCGCGGCGTACAGGTCGCCGACTTCCTTTGTCGTCAGCCGCCTGGTCGTGCCCGGCCGCAGCGAGCCTAGCGAAACCGGCCCCACCTGAGTCCTGACGAGCCTGCTCACCGGGTGCCCGGTGGCCGCGAGCATCCGCCTGACGATGTGCTTGCGTCCCTCATGCAGGGTAATCTCCACCAGCGCGCGGCCTCCTGCCTGCTCCACCACCCGGAACTTATCCGCGCTGGCGATGCCGTCGTCCAGCTCGATCCCGGAGATCAGCTGGCGGCCCAGGTCGCGCGGCACCGGGCCGGGTACGTCCGCCAGATAGGTCTTCGGCACGCCGAAGCGCGGATGCGCCAGCCGGTGGGCAAGCTCGCCGTCATTCATCAGCAGCATCAGGCCCTCGGTGTCATAGTCGAGGCGCCCCACGTGGAACAGCCGCTCGTCGATGCCGCCGAGCAGGTCGGTCATGGTCGCGCGGCCCCTGCTGTCGGACATCGAGGTAAGCACGCCGGCCGGCTTGTTCAGCGCGACATAGACCAGGTCCTCGCTCGCCGGGATCCGGCGGCCATCTACCCTGATCACCTGATGCTTCGGATCGACCCTGGCCCCGAACCTGCGCACGACTTCGCCGTCGACCTCCACCCGGCCGGCCGCGATCAGCTCCTCGCACTGCCGCCTGCTGCCAACGCCGGCCGCTGCCAGCACTTTCTGGAGGCGGACGCCGCCGGGCACGTTCGTGAGCGAGTCCCGCTCACCGGAGCCTTCGGCGCCGCCGAAGTCATCGCCGGAGTCAAAGTCCGGGCCCAGGCTTGCCGCTGCCGCACGCGCCCTGGCGAGGTCCGCGGGGCTCAGGCCACCGGGCGTCCTGCCGGGACGGCGCCGGCTACCTGGCGGCGTCATGGCCGAGGTCGAGTTCCTCATCCAGCTCATCAGGCAGGAACGGGGCAAGGTCCGGTAGATCAGACAGCCGGGCCAGGCCAAGTCGCTCCAGGAAGTAGCCGGTCGTCCGGAACAAGATCGCGCCGGTCTCCGGCTCGTTACCGGCCTCCTCGACCAGGCCGCGCAGGACAAGCGTGCGCATGACCCCGTCGCAGTTGACGCCGCGGACCGCGGAGACCCGTGCGCGGCTGACCGGCTGACGGTAAGCGACAACGGCCAGGGTCTCCAGCGCCGCCTGGGTGAGCCTGATCTCCTGCCCGCTGCTCACGAACCGCTCGACTACCGCGGCGCACTCGTCCCTGGTGTAGAGCCGCCAGCCGCCGCCGACCTCGCGCAGGTCGAAGCCGCGCTGCCCGGCGGTGTACTCGGCGGCGAGATCGCGTAGCGCCGCCGCGACCGCGTCCTCCGGCTGTCCGGTGACCTCGGCCAGCGCTCGCTCGCCCACCGGCTCGTCGGCGACCAGCAGCACTGCTTCCAGGCTCATCCGCAGCCCGGCTGCCGGCTCAATCGGCTCGGTCGGCTCGGTCGGCTCGTCCGGGGCTAGCCCGTTATCCATCGTATTCCTCGTGATCATGTCGAACGCCGTGCTCACCCTGGTCCGTCCAGGAGACGAACAGATCGTCCAGCGGGGCTAGCTGATCCAGGCTGATGATTCCGTCCCGGTAGAGCTCGAGCACGGCCAGGAACCGCGCCACTACCTCATAGGTTCCGGCGCAGTCGGCACTGAGCTGCCGGAACGTCGCCCGGCGCAGCCTGCGCAGCCGCGCCAGTATTATCTCAGCCTGCTCCCGCACCGAGGTCCGCGGGACGTGCAGGTGTGCCGTTGAGACCGTGGGCGGCTTGCGTGGCGCCAGCACCCTGGCGGCAATCGCGGCGAACTCCGCGGCCCCGATGCCGATGAGCACTTCTGGCAGCAGTTCGGCGAACCGCGGCTCCATCGGCACCCGCCGCGGGTACCGGCGCCCCTCGGCGGCTATCCGCCCGGCCAGCACGCTGGCCACTTCCTTGTACGCGCGGTACTGCAACAGCCTGGCGAACAGCAGGTCCCTGGCCTCCAGCAGCGCCAGGTCCTCCTCGTCGTCAACCTCACCGGAGGGCAGCAACCGGGCCGCCTTGAGGTCCAGCAGCGTCGCGGCGACGACCAGGAAATAGCTGGCCTGGTCCAGGTCCCACTGGCCGGACAGCGCCCTGATGTAGCCGATGAACTCGTCGGTCACGCTGGACAGCGCTATCTCGGTGATGTCCAGCTTGTGCTTGGCGATCAAGACGAGCAACAGGTCGAACGGGCCCTCGAAGACGTCCAGGTGCACCTGGAAGCCGGCCGCGCCGTCCGGTCCGGGCACGCTCGGCTCGTCCGCTGCGCGCTGGTCCGTGTCCTCCCCGTCGTGCACGCTATCGGTGGCCGTCACGTGGTCTCGCGCAACCGCTCCGCGAGCAGGCCGGTCTCGCCGCGAGCGTCGAGGTCGGCGAGCAGGACCGTGATTGCCTCCCGGACGATGCGCCCCCGATCGGCGGAGATGCCGTAGGACCGCAGCGCCAGCCTGGCCCGTTCCAGGTCAATCAGTTCGGCTCCGGACATATAGACGGTGATCTTCTGTGAGTGGCTTTCCCTGCCGCTCGCTTGCCGTTTGCCCTCGATCGCCGGACTCGGCGCCGACGGCCGCAGCAGCTCTGCGACTCCAGGCAGGCTTACCCGGCGCGAACGGGAGCCGCGGGAACGCCCTGACGCCACCTATCCAGTACCTCCTTGGCCAGCTCACGGTAGGAGCTGGCGCCGTTGCACGCAGGATCGAACCTGGTTATCGGCTCTCCAGCCACCGTAGCGTCAGGGAAGCGCACCGTCCGGCTGATGACGGTGTGGAAGACGAGGTCGCCGAATCCCTGGACGACTCCGGCCAGCACTTCCCTGGTGTGCAGCGTGCGTGAGTCGTACATGGTCGCGAGCAGCCCGTCGATGGCAAGCTTCGGGCTGAGCCTGGCGGACACTTTGTCGATGGTCTCCATCAGCAGCGCTACGCCGCGAAGCGCGAAGTACTCGCACTCCAGCGGCACGAGCACGCCGTCAGCGCAGGCCAGGGCATTAACGGTCAGCAGGCCCAGTGAGGGCTGGCAGTCGATGAGGATGACGTCGTAATCCGGCACCACCGGCTGCAGCACGCGGCCGAGGACGAACTCGCGGCCTACCTCGTGCACGAGCTGCACTTCGGCCCCGGACAGGTCGATATTGCTCGGCATCAGGTCCATGCCGTCGACGCGGGTCTTGATGATCACGTCGTGCGCGGTCAGGCTGCGCTCCATCAGCAGGTTGTACACGGTCGCGTCCAGCTCATGCGGCTGGACTCCGAGACCGACCGACAACGCACCCTGCGGGTCGAAGTCGACCAGCAGCACGCGGCGGCCGTGCTCAGCAAGCGCTGCGCCGAGGTTGATGGTCGTCGTGGTCTTGCCGACGCCGCCCTTCTGATTGCAGATAGCGGCGATGCGCGCCGGCCCGTGCACGACCAGCGGCTCAGGTTCGGGGAACACCGGCACCGGCCGCCCGGTCGGTCCTACCGGGCCGGGCCTGGCCTCGAGGATTTGGGATGCTGACACAGCGACCGCACCTCCCGGCGGCTAGCGCGAATGCGCTCACTGGAACAGCGACTCTAGGCGCTATGGCCGTGGCCGGCAAGCCGCCACACCGTGCGAGGAGCAAATGAAGCACATGCGCATATTAATCTGGTTTTGTCTATATTTACGTGGTATTTTGATTACCCGGCGCCCGATTCAGTACCTCCAGGCGCACCGCCCGGGGGCGGGCACAGGACCCAGCGGGCAGGCACAGTGCCCGGCCGCTGGCCGGCCGCGCGCGGGTGCGCGCCGGCATATACCTCGCGGAGCTTGTCGACGGTGACGAGGGTGTAGGCCTGGGTCGTCGTCACCGACGCGTGCCCAAGGAGTTCCTGGACCACCCGCACGTCCGCGCCGCCGTCGAGCAGGTGGGTGGCGAACGAGTGCCGCAGCACGTGCGGTGACACCTCGGCGAGCGCGGCCCGGCTCGCCGCCGCCCGCAGCGCGCCCCAGGCACCCTGCCGGGTGAGCCGGCCGCCGCGGGCATTCAGGAACAGCGCGGGACTGGGCTGACCGCGCCCGGATGCCGCAGCCAGCGCGGGCCGGGCCCGCACCAGGTACGCATTGACCGCGTCCCGCGCGAAGCTGCCTACCGGGACCAGGCGCTGCTTGCCGCCTTTGCCGTTCAGCCTGACGATCCCGGCCACTGACTCCGCCCGTGACTCGCCGGAGAGCTCCACGTCATCGACATCGAGGCCGACCGCCTCCGAAATGCGCGCGCCGGTCCCGTACAGCAGCTCGAGCAGCGCCCGGTCGCGCAGGGCGGCCTGGCCGGCGCCGGCCGCCGCCAGCAGGCGCTCCACCTCGGCAATAGAGATCGCCTTGGGCAGCCTGCGGGGAGGCGTCGGCGGCCGGACTGACTTCGCCGGATCGCTGCTGGTCATGCCGTCCGCTAGCGCGAAGGCATGCAGGCCGCGGACCGCGACTACCGTACGCCCGGCGGAGCTTGCCGCCAGCGGCGGATGGTTCTCGTCACCTTCCCGGAGTCCGGCCAGGAAGTCTGCCACGTCCTGCGTGCTGACCTGCTCGATCTCGATTCGCCCAGCCGCCGCGAGGGTGGCGGCGTAACGCCGCAGGTCGCGCCGGTAAGCCTGCAGCGTGTGCTCGGCGAGGCCGCGCTCTACCGCCAGGTGGTCGAGATAGCGCCCGATGGCACGGGCGAATGTGGTCAGCTGAGTACCTCCGCAAGGCTGACGGCCGGCAGGTGATGCGCCTCGGCTACCGGTGCGCAGGTGAGGTTGCCCTCGTGCGTGTTCAGGCCGGGCGCGAACGACGGGTCTTTGCGCAGTGCCTCGCGCCAGCCCCGGTTCGCGATCTCGACCACGTAGGGCAGGGTAACGTTGGTCAGCGCATACGTGGAGGTGTGCGGTACCGCGCCGGGCATGTTGGCCACGCAGTAGAACACCGAGTCGTGCACCCGGTAGGTCGGGTCCGCGTGCGTCGTCGGACGGCTGTCCTCGAAGCAGCCGCCCTGGTCGATCGAGATGTCGACCAGAACCGAGCCTTGCTTCATCCGGGACACCAGGTCGTTGGAGATCAGCATCGGGGCCTTGGCACCCGGCACCAGCACCGCGCCGATGACCAGGTCCGCGTCGATCACGGCACGCTCGATCTCGTAGGCATTGGACGCCACCGTCTGGCAGTGGCCCTGATAGATCGCGTCCGCCTGGCGCAGCCGGGCAATGTTCTTGTCCACCAGCAGCACCTCAGCCTGCATGCCCAGGGCAATCGCGGCCGCGCTCATGCCGGACACTCCGGCCCCGAGCACGACTACCTTGGCCGCGTAGACGCCGGACACCCCGCCCATCAGCACGCCGCGGCCGCCGCCATCACGCTGCAGGTGATGGGCACCGACCTGCGGCGCCATCCGGCCCGCCACCTCCGACATCGGCGCGAGCAAAGGCAGCGAGCCGTCAGGCAGCTGCACCGTCTCGTACGCGATCGCGGTGATGCCAGCCTCCAGCAGCGCGTCCGTGCACGGCCGGTTCGCCGCGAGGTGCAGGTAAGTGAAGAGCACCTGGTCCTTGCGCATGCGGTGGTACTCCTCGGCGACCGGCTCCTTCACCTTCAGGATCAGCTCGCCAACCTGCCATACGTCGTCCGCCGACGGCAGGATCGTGGCGCCGGCCGCCACGAAGTCCTCGTCCGGGATCGATGAGCCGATGCCGGCGCTGTGCTGCACGTACACCTCGTGCCCGTCCCGCACGAGCTCGTGCACTCCGGCGGGCGTGATCGCCACGCGGTACTCATGGTTCTTGACTTCCTTAGGAACGCCGACCTTCATTGGCCTTGTGTCCTTTCCTCGCGTGCCGAGCTGCCCGGCCCTCGCCGGCTGGCGCACGCCGCTAGGGCGTGCCGGTAATCACTGACTCCGCCGCTCACCGGACCGGCGGGAGGCACGCAAGCCGGCCTCATGAGCCGCGTACGCGGCCAAGATACCCACAATCGCCACGCCGTTGCGCACCTGCCCGGCCAGGACCGCCTGGACAGCCTCCGCCAGCGGCACCCAGGCCGTCGTCAGGTAGGCCTCCTCGTGCTGCCGAACATACTCGTGCCGTCCATCCGGGACCAGCGTCAGCTTCCGGGCTAGGTAGACCCGCACCTGCTCGGTGCTGATGCCGGGCGAGGACAGGTAGTCAGCCAGCACCTGCCAGTCGAGGGCCTGGTAGCCAGCTTCCTCGAGCAGCTCGCGCCGCGCCGTCTCCAGCGGCGGCTCATCAGCGACGTCCCGCAGCCCGGCCGGAAGCTCCCAGAGCATCGCCCGGACGGGGTGCCGGTACTGACGGATCATGAGCACCCGGCCGTCCGTGTCGATGGCCACCACCGCGACGGCGCCAGGGTGCTCGACGACCTCGCGGACGACATGCTCACCGTCGGGCAGCTGCACGTCGTCCTGCCGCAGGGTGACGATCCTGCCGTCGGCCAGCACTGTCGATTGCGCGACTGGCCAGCTGCCCGGCTCGTCTCGCAGCTCAGCCATGCGGCTCAGGCGCCGGCCACGGGCCGGACCGCGGCAGCGGCCACGACCTCCCCGACTCCGATGGCCCGGCTTCGCTCGAGCGCGGCCGACACCAGGCCGCTGAACAGCGGATGCGGGCGAGTCGGCCGTGACAGCAACTCCGGATGGGCCTGCGTCGCCACGAAGAACGGGTGTACCTCGCGCGGCAACTCCACGAACTCCACCAGCCGGCCGTCGGGCGACAGGCCAGAGCAGACCAGACCCGCCTTCTCTAGCTCGGCCCGGTAGTCGTTATTGACCTCATACCGGTGCCGGTGTCGTTCTTCCACGACCGGCTCCCCGTACAGTTCGCGAACCATGCTGCCCTCGGCCAGCACCGCCGGGTACAGGCCCAGCCGCATCGTCCCGCCCATGTCCCGCTCGCCAGCGACCACGTCCTCCTGATCGGCCATCGTGGCGATCACCGGGTGCCTGGTATCGGGGTCGAATTCGGCGCTGTTGGCGTCCTGGAGACCTGCCAGGTCCCGGCCCACCTCGATGGCCATGCACTGCAAGCCAAGGCAGAGGCCGAGGATAGGGATCCCGTTCTCGCGCGCGTGCCGGACTGCGCCGATCTTGCCCTCGATACCGCGGACGCCGAAGCCACCGGGCACCAGGATCCCGTCCACGTCGGCCAGCTGGCGGGCAGCGCCGTCGGGAGTCTGGCAGTCGTCGCTCGTTACCCACCGGATGTTGACAGCCGCGTCGTGGGCGAACCCGCCCGCCCGCAGCGCCTCGGCCGGCGACAAGTAGGCGTCGGGCAGGTCCACGTACTTTCCGACCAGCGCAATCGTGACAGTCCTGGCCGGCCGGTGCACCCGGCGCAGCAAGTCGTCCCAGTCGGTCCAGTCCACGTCCCGGAAGGGCAATCCCAGCCGGCGCACGACATAGGCATCAAGTCCCTCGCCGTGCAGCACCTTCGGAATGTCGTAAATGGACGGGGCATCCGGCGCGGAGACCACGGCCTCTTCGTCTACGTCGCACATCAGGCTGATCTTGCGCTTCAGGCCGTCGCTGATAGGCCGGTCGGACCGGCAGACGATCGCATCCGGCTGGATGCCGATGCTGCGCAGCGCCGCCACCGAGTGCTGCGTGGGCTTGGTCTTGAGCTCGCCGGACGGACCGATGTAGGGCAGCAGGGAGACATGCAGGAAGAAGCACCGATCCCGGCCGATCTCATGCCGGATCTGCCGGATGGCCTCAAGGAACGGCTGGGACTCGATGTCACCGACCGTGCCGCCGACTTCGGTGATGACTACGTCGGTTTCCGGGCCTGCCATCTCCCGGATCCGTGCCTTGATCTCATTGGTGATATGCGGGATGACCTGCACGGTGTCGCCGAGATAGTCGCCGCGGCGCTCCTTGGCGATGACACTGGAGTAGATCTGCCCGGTCGTGACGTTGGCTGACCCCGGCAGCCTGATGTCCAGGAAGCGTTCGTAATGCCCGACATCCAGGTCGGTCTCCGTGCCGTCGTCAGTCACGAAAACCTCACCATGCTGGAACGGATTCATGGTGCCGGGATCAACGTTCAGGTACGGGTCGAGCTTCTGCATGCTCACCCGGAGCCCGCGCAGTTTGAGTAGCCGGCCGATGCTGGAGGCCGTGAGCCCCTTGCCAAGGCTGGAGGCAACGCCACCGGTGACGAAAAGATGCCTAGTTGTCGCTGGTCGTGAGGGATACCCTGATATCGCCAATGACGCTCCCGTGGTCAGACCCTGCGGAAAACCCGCTCACCCACGGGGTCTCAGGATATCAGGCGCGAGGCTGCGCGCTTGGCAGACACGAGGTCTCGATTGCCAGGGCAGTGCCGGATTCAGGCTGTCTTAGCGAATCAGCCGGGAATGTTACGGACGCACCGCGGACCGTCCGAGCCGCCAACCGCGCCTGGGCGGGTCAGCTCTGGGTAAGGCACTTCTTCGCGGCGCTCTAATGCTGGCCGGTGGCCGACTGACGGACTCAGCTTGCCGGCCTGCGGCTCAGCCCGTCCCTCGTCGCGGCGGCCCGCCTCGCCGAACCGGGCCAGCGCTATCGCGCACAGCACCGCGAGGGCGAAGCCGAGTGCCGCCACGGCGGTCAGCCCGTGCCGGGTGGCATCGCCGAGGAACACCACGCCGACCACCGCCGGTGGCAATGTCTCGGCCAGCACCACGGCCGCCGTCGCGGTCGTGACACTGCCGCCCTCCAGGGCCGTCGCGTAGATCAGGAAGGAGACGACTCCGGCCGCGGCGAGGGTATAGGTGGCCGGGCTCTTGATCAATTGCGCCGGCGCGAACCCTGGCAGGATACGTGCCGAGACGGCGAGCACCGCGTATCCGAGGCCAGCAATGGCACCGAGTGCCGGAGTGCGGACCGGGTTGGGCAGCCGGGCGATCGCGAACCCGGACAGCCCGATGGCGACCACGGCCAGGATGAGCCCGAGCTCGAACTCCGAGCCGACCCGCGCCGCGCCCTGCGCGCCGGCCGACAGGCCGAGCATCGCCACCCCGGCCACCACCCCGGCCACACCCAGCCACTCGCGCAGTGCAAGGCGCATCTTCATGAGCCAGGCAGCGAACACTGCGGTGACGGCCAGGTTCGACGCAATGATCGCCTGGACGGCGAACAGCGGTAGCCGCCGCAGCGCTACCAGCTGGGCGACAAAGCCCACCAGGTCGATCGCAATGCTGGCCAGGAACAGGCCCTGGCGCAGCATCCGGATCAGCAGGCCGGGATCGACACCCTGCCCCGCTTCACCGGCCTCCTGAGCGCTGCGGCGGCTCGCGGCGCGCACCGCGATTGCCTGCATCACGGCAGCGGCCCCGTAGCACAGGGCGGCGATGAGCGCGGCCACTAGGCTCGCGAGCATTATCCGACACTACGCTGCCGCCGGCCCGAGCGCCTGCCCGACGCCGGCCTTCGGCCGGCGAAACGCGTCCGCAGGCCAGGTAGCCCTGTGATCAGACCCCGGCGGCCTGTGATCAGACCCCGGCGGCCTGCATGCCCCGCAATTCGTGCTTAAGCTCGCGCACCTCGTCCCGGATCCGGGCAGCCACCTCGAACTGCAGCTCAGCCGCGGCCGCGTGCATCTGCTCGGTAAGCTCGGCGATCAGGGCGGCCAGGTCGGCGCGTGCCGGGCCGGCGCCTGCCCCCTTCTCCCCCGCCGCCGCTGCCGCAGCGGCCGCGCGTGCCCTGGACGAGACGCCGGGCACCGGCGCCTTACCCCGGCTCTGCTGCCGTCCCGATCCGCCGATCAGCTGCTCGGTGTCCGCATCTTCCCTGGCGAGCTGGTCCAGAATGTCGGCGATCCGCTTCCGCAGCGGCTGTGGATCCACGCCGTTCGCCCGGTTGTAAGCGATCTGCCGGTCTCGCCGCCGGTTGGTCTCGTCAATCGCCCGCTGCATCGACGGGGTGACCTTATCGGCGTACATATGCACTTGGCCGGATACGTTGCGAGCGGCGCGCCCGATGGTCTGGATCAGCGACGTGCCGGACCGCAGGAAGCCTTCCTTGTCGGCGTCCAGGATTGCGACTAGCGACACTTCGGGCAGGTCCAGCCCCTCGCGCAGGAGGTTGATGCCGACCAGGACGTCGTACTCGCCCAGCCGGAGCTCGCGCAGCAGCTCAACCCGCCGCAGCGTATCCACCTCACTGTGCAGGTACCTGGCCCGGATGCCGAGCTCGAGCAGGTAGTCGGTGAGGTCTTCGGCCATCTTCTTCGTCAGCGTCGTGACTAGCACCCGCTCGGACTTCGCCGCCCGCTCCCTGATCTCGCCGACGAGGTCGTCGATCTGACCCTTCGTCGGCTTGATGATCACCTCCGGATCGATCAGGCCGGTCGGCCTGATCACCTGCTCGACCACCTCGCCGCTGGTCTGGCGCAGCTCATACGGCCCGGGCGTCGCTGACAGGTACAGCGTCTGACCGATCCGGTCACAGAACTCGTCCCACGTCAGCGGCCGGTTGTCGATCGCACTCGGCAGCCGGAAGCCGTGCTCGACCAGCACCCGCTTCCTGGACACGTCGCCTTCGTACATGGCGCCGATCTGCGGCACGGTGCTGTGCGACTCGTCCACGACGAGAAGGAAGTCCTCGGGGAAATAGTCCAGCAGCGTGTTGGGCGGGCTGCCGGGCTCACGGCCGTCGATGTGCCGTGAGTAGTTCTCGATGCCCGAGCAGCTGCCGACCTGGCGCATCATCTCGATGTCGTAGGTGGTGCGCATCCGCAGCCGCTGAGCCTCCAGCAGCTTGCCCAGGCGCTCCAGCTCCGCCAGCCGCTCGCCCAGCTCAGCCTCGATCCCGGCGATCGCCCGTTCCATCCGCTCCGGTCCGGCGACATAGTGCGAGGCCGGGAAGATGTACAGCTCCTCGTCTTCGCTCATCACCTCGCCGGTCAGCGGGTGCAGCGTCATCAGCCGCTCGATCTCGTCGCCGAACATCTCGATCCGCACCGCGAGTTCCTCGTACTGCGGAATGACCTCGATGGTGTCGCCGCGAACCCGGAACGTACCGCGAGTGAAGGCCAGGTCATTTCGGGTGTAATGCATGCCGACCAGCTTGCGCAGCAACCCGTCCCGCTCGAGCCGGTCACCGACCTTGACCCGGAGCATCCTGTCGACGTACTCCTGCGGGGTCCCCAAGCCGTAGATGCAGGACACTGACGCCACGACGATGGTGTCGCGCCTGGTCAGCAAGGAGTTCGTCGCCGAGTGCCTGAGGCGGTCGACCTCGTCATTGATCGAGGAGTCCTTCTCGATATAGGTGTCGGTCTGCGGTACGTACGCCTCAGGCTGGTAGTAGTCGTAATAGGAAACGAAGTACTCGACCGCGTTCTTCGGCAGCATCTCGCGCAGCTCGTTGGCGAACTGCGCCGCCAGCGTCTTGTTCGGCAGCATCACCAGCACCGGCCGCTGCAGCCGCTCGGCCAGCCAGGCGACGGTGGCCGTCTTGCCCGTACCGGTAGCGCCGAGCAGCACGGTGTCCTTGGCACCGCCGCTGATCCGCTTCTCCATCTCGGCGATGGCAGCGGGCTGGTCCCCGGCCGGCACCATGTCCGTCACTACCTGGAATGGAGCGACCCTGCGCTGCAGGTCGGTAACCGGGCGCATGGCACCTCCTCGGCTTGCTGCACGGTCTCCACTCTAGGGCGGCCTGCCGACAATTCGCCGACCGGAACCAAGGCCGAGGGGTGCTTGCCACCCGGTGCGGCGCAGCGCGCTTACTGAAAGCTCCGGCCGTCGGCTTTTTGTTCCGGACGCGTAACAGGTCAGCGCGGCTGCAGGGCGAATCGGGCAATTAGGGCAGGCGCAGAGGTCGCCGACAGCCTCCGCCCGGTGTGGTGGACTAGCCACCGACCATGAAGGCACCGCGGCAGCGGCAACCGGATGGATCGCGGCGGATTAAGGCCCTGATCGCCATTCACCGACTTGGCTATCCGGCTAATTACCGCCTGAAAACGGACTAACCGCTAGGATCAGCGGCAGCAGGATCTGTCCACAGGGCGGCCGCCACGACCGCTGTGACGGGGAGACCGGTACGACAATGCAGTCACCGAGGTCACCCGACGGCGGCGCAGCAGGCAGGCGCGGCCGGCGGCCCGCCGACCGCAACGCCCGCCAGCCGGCCCGGTCCCGCGACCAGTACGGCCACCCGCCGACGCAGTCCGACCAGTACGGCCGCCCGCCGGGTACCGCCGGCCGTCGGCCGGCCGACCCCTACCGCCCGCCGTCGGCCCAGCCCGCGGACTGGTATGCACGCCCCGAAGGCACGCCGGGTCGGCGAGCCCCCGACCGGTACGCCGGCCCGGACGCGAGACCCCGGCCAGCGCTGCCGGAAGCAGCCGGGCGCGGCACTGTGCTCCTGCTGGCCGGACTCTCGCTAGCGGGCATCGCCATCAGCATGGCGCTCATGGGTGCCGTCTCCCTGCTCGGGCCGTCGGCGGCGGTGCCGCGGCTGCCGTCGGCGTTCCCCTGGCCGTTGTTCTACCTGCACGCGCAGCCGGGAACGGGGCTGGTGACCTGGACGCTGTGGCTGGCCGTGCTCGCGGCGGCAGCAGGCGTGACCGCGGGGCTGCTGGCGGTCCGGCGAGGCTGGCAGCCCCGGCCCCGGCTGCTGGTCGCGGGGTCGCTGATCGCCGTGCTCGGCTTGATGCTGCTGCCGCCCATCGGCTCAAAGGATCTCCTTGACGATGCGGTCTACGGCCGGATCGCCGCCCAGGGCTATAGCCCGTATCAGATGACCCCGGCGAAATACCAGCTGACCGGTGATCCGATGGCCGCCCTCGCGAGCAGGTCCTGGTCGCGAGATCCCTCCCCTTACGGGCCGCTCATGACGGTGACGCAGGAGGCAGCATCAAAGCTGAGCGGGGACAATGGCGCCCGGACGATGTTCTGGCTGAAGGCCTGGAACGCGCTGGCCTTCCTGGCCATCGCGCTGGCGCTGGACCGGCTGCTCCGGTCCGATCCGCAGCGCCGTGCCAGGGCGCACTTGCTGTGGACGGCCAACCCGCTGATGCTGCTGGCCGTCATGGCGGGCGGTCACAACGACGTACTGGGCGCGGTGTTCGGCGTCCTCGCGCTTGCCGCCTTCCGGCGTGCCGACTTCATGGACGGGCTGCTGGCAGGGGTGCTGGCCGGCACTGCGGTCGTGCTCAAGGCCCCGTTCGCCCTGATCGGCGCAGGCCTCGCCGTCGCGGCCATCAGGGCGCCCCGCGCGCTCAGCGGACTCGCCCTCGGCGCAGTCGCCGTCGTCGTGCCTACCTACGCAGTCGCTGGCAAGCAGGCATTCACCGCGGTAGCGTCGCAGAGCCGAGCCGCCTTCGGCGCATACCAGCCGTGGCAGTTGCTAGCCCGGATCGTGCCTTCGCTCGGCAGCGTCAGCGGGACCAATGCTGTGGCCCTTGCCGTCACCGTGGTGCTCGCGGCCGTCCTGGTGTGGCGGATGCCGGCCGGCCCGGCGGAGTTCCCAGCGGTCAGGCCGGCCCTGGCGCTCATGCTGGCCTGGCTGATCTGCTCACCCCTGCAGCGAGCCTGGTACGACGTCATGATCTTCCCGTTGCTGGCGCTGATGCCAGCGAGCAGGCTGGACTGGATCGTGCTCGCCAGGGCCGGCATCACTGCCATCGGGCAGCTACCAGGAGTTACCAGGCCGGCGACCATCCCGCTCTGGCTCGAGCGGGACGTCACCGCACTCAGCGAGGTGCTGGTGCCGGGTGCCATTGTCGTCCTCGCAGTCACGCTGGCCTGGCTCTGCCTGACCGGCAGGATCGCCGGGAGCGTCGCGGCCGGCCACCGGGCGAGGGCGGCGCCAAGGCACGCAACGTTGCGCTAGCGACGGTCAGCTGGCTCCGGTGGGCCGCATCTGGGGGCGCTTCCGCAGCTCGCCCCAGAGCTCCCCTACCTGGCGATCGAGCTCTGTCAGTGATCCTGAATTGTCTAGCACGATGTCGGCGATCGCCAGCCGCTGTTCCCTGCTGGCCTGCGCCGCCATCCGCGCTTGCGCCTGCTCCCGGCTCATGCCGCGATTCCGGACGAGGCGGTCGAGCTGGATCCGCGGCGGCACATCCACGACGACGACCAGATCGTAGCCATCCGACAGCCTGTTCTCCGCGATCAGCGGCACGTCATGCACGATCACCGAGCCGGCCTTGGCGGAGTCCTCCAGCTCGCGCATCCGGGTGCCGACCCGCGGGTGGACGATGGAGTTCAGCGCCGCGAGCTTTTCCTGGTCAGCGAAGACGATGTCACCAAGTGCCGCCCGGTCAAGCGCTCCATCGGGGCCGAGCGCGCCGGACCCGAATGCGGCTACTATCTCGGCCAGGCCATCGGTGCCGGGCGCGACGACCTCGCGGGCGATGAGGTCGGCATCGAGCACGACGGCCCCGTGGGCAGCCAGGCGCCTGGACACCTCGCTCTTGCCGGCTCCGATGCCGCCGGTAAGCCCGACCCTGAGCACGTCACGCTGCCGCGGCCGGAGGCCGCGCGGCTGACCGGACAACGCGGCGGCGGGCGCCCGGTGCCTTGCACCCGGAGCCCGCCACCTTCGTGTGACCCGAAGCGGTCGCTGTCAGCTCTGGCCGCCGGACAGCTTGTCTCGAAGAGCGGCCAGCGCCTCGTCCGAGGCTAGCGTGCCGCCCCGGCCGGAGTCGGTGCTCGACGTGCTGTGGTGCTCCCGGGCGCCGCCGTCCTCGCCAGCTTCCTCGGCAGCGGCTTCGGCCTTGCTGCGCGCATCCGCCACCTGCTGCTGGTGTGCCTCGTAACGAGTGCGGGCCTCGGCGTACTGCCGCTCCCACTCCTCCCGCTGGGCGTCGAAGCCTTCCAGCCACTCGCCGGACTCGGGGTCGAAGCCCTCGGGATAGAGGTAGTTGCCTTGCTCGTCATAGGCAGCCGGCATGCCGTAGAGGGTCGGGTCGAATTCCTCGCCCGAGATGTCCTCGCCGCCGCCTTCGTTGGCCTGCTTGAGCGACAGGCTGATGCGGCGCCGGTCCAGGTCGATGTCGATGATCTTCACGAAGATCTCGTCGCCAACCTGCACGACCTGCTCGGGAATCTCCACATGCCGGTCGGCCAGCTCGGAGATGTGCACCAGGCCCTCGATGCCTTCCTCGACCCGGACGAAGGCGCCGAACGGCACCAGCTTGGTGACCCGGCCCGGTACCACCTGCCCGATCTGGTGAGTGCGGGCGAATTGCTGCCACGGGTCTTCCTGCGTGGACTTCAGCGACAGCGAGACGCGCTCCCGATCCATGTCCACGTCCAGGACCTCGACCGTGACCTCCTGGCCGACCTCCACGACCTCGCCGGGATGGTCGATGTGCTTCCAGGACAGCTCGGACACATGCACCAGCCCGTCCACGCCGCCCAGGTCGACGAAAGCGCCGAAGTTGACGATCGAGGACACCACGCCCTTGCGGATCTGGCCCTTCTGCAGCGTGTTCAGGAAGTTCTGGCGGACCTCGGACTGGGTCTGCTCGAGCCAGGCACGCCGAGACAGCACCACGTTGTTGCGGTTGCGGTCCAGCTCGATGATCTTCGCCTCGATCTCCTTGCCCACATATGGCTGCAAGTCCCTGACGCGGCGCATTTCCACCAGCGAGGCGGGCAGGAAGCCGCGCAGGCCGATGTCGAGGATCAGGCCGCCCTTGACGACCTCGATGACAGTGCCGGTGACGACGCCGTCTTCTTCCTTGACCTTCTCGATCGTGCCCCAAGCGCGCTCGTATTGAGCCCGCTTCTTGGACAGGATCAGCCGACCCTCTTTGTCCTCCTTCTGCAGGACAAGGGCCTCGATGTGCTCGCCGGGCTTGACGACATCGTGCGGGTCCACGTCATGCTTGATCGACAACTCACGGGACGGGATGACGCCCTCGGTCTTGTAGCCGATGTCGAGCAGGACTTCGTCGCGGTCGACTTTGACGACCGTGCCCTCGACAATGTCGCCGTCGTTGAAGTATTTGATGGTCTCGTCGATCGCGGCGAGGAAGGCCTCCTCGGAACCGATGTCGTTGACCGCTACCTTGGGGGTCGAGGTGGCCTCTGTGCTGCTCGTCATGTGTAGGTGGACTCCGGATACGGACAGGGATTGGATTTGCTGGACAGTACCGTGCTCGGCGGTCCGACAAACACGGCCTTGGCTTGGGTGGCATGCCTGGTCAGCATGACCGGCCGCGGCCTGCAGTAAGACTGCCCCGCGGGCTGCCTGACCATTGGCGGACTGCACCAGAACACAGTGCAGAGACCAGCATATGAAAGCCTGGCCGTGCGGTCAATCGGCCGGCCCCGGCCGGAGCTCAGGGACGGCCGGCGGGCCGCAGCAGAACCTGCACCACTGCCACCGCCTCAACGGCCCGGCGAGAGTACGGCGCTGGCACCAGCTGGCCAGCACGCCACGCATCCTGCTGGTCGAAAGCGTGCCTAGCGCCCGGCTCACCGGCAGCGCCGAGCGGGACTACCCAGCCGGAGGAGTCCCAGTCGGCCAGGTCGAAGGCATACCGGGCGACTGACCCCGTCACCGTGCGCAGGCCCTCTATCGGGAGGTAGGAGCTTGCCTGGACGGTATCCATGTCGCCGCCGTAGGGCACAGGCGTCGGGTCGAGCCCGGCCTGGCCGAGCGGGTGCCGCTGGCCGGTCGCGTGCAGCTCCCCCCACGGCTCGCCGCCCCAGGTCCGTTCTGCCCTGCCGATCGCCTCGGTCAGCGCCTGCCGCCAGGACCAGCCGCCCAGCAGCGACTCATCGCCGGCCTCCAGGTGATCCCCGGCTACCCGCCAGATCACCGACTCGGCCCGGATGCCAGGCAGCAGCCGGTTCCACCGGTGGCTGGTGACCTCCGCCAGCCCGGAGCGCTCCAGGACCAGCAGCGCGAGCTCGCGCCGCAGCACCGAGTACGCCGCGGCGGCGGTGGAGTCCGCCGCCATCTGGCCATCCCACCCGGCCAGCGGGGCCCAGTCGCCGAGCAGGCGGCTGATCCGCCGGGCCGGCATCGACACCACATCCCGGTGCAGCGCCTCCATGTCCGCCACCGTCGCGCCGGACAGCGCCGAGACGGTGTCCGCGATCCGGCTCGCCCGCCACGGCGGCGCGACGTCCAGCCCCAGGTAGGGACCCGAGTCGGCAGCCAGGATGCGGTTGTTGGCGCTGAACAGGAAGCCGCCTGCCGGATCCCGCGCTTGCGGCAGGTCGCCGAACTCGACGTAACCGCGCCAGCCGAACGACTGATCGCCGGCCGGCACCGGCAGCCAGGCGGCTTCCGGCCGGGCCCGCACCGGAATGCGGCCGCGGGTCAGGTAGCCGATGCTGCCGTCAGTGTCGGCCGCGAGCAGGTTGTTGGCGGGGTCGACCCAGGACCGCATGGTGTCGAACAGATCGCCCACCGACCGGGCCGCCAGCATGGCTGGCAGCGCGTCGAAGCCGGTGTTCGGCTCGGCTGTGGCTGCCCAGGCGAGGGCGAGATCGTCGGTGACCAGCGGGCCGCGATCGGTCGCCCGGACTTCGACCGGGACCGGGTCGCTGCCGCGCACCGCGATGAACTCGGCGTGCGCCGGCCCATCGAGCGTCCCGGCAGGGAAGTGGTAGAGATCCTGATCGTCGGCCATCGCATGGGTGATGCACCAGGCGACCCGGTCGTTGTGACCGAAGTGCGGAAAGCCGGGAACGCCCGGGATCGAGATACCGAGCACGTCGAACGTCGGCCCGGCGATATGCCCCTGCACGTAGACGTTCGGCATCTCCAGCGCCCGGTGCGGGTCTCCGGCGAGCAGCGGCAGCCCGGACGCGGTGCGGGAACCAGCCAGCGCCCAGTTGTTGCTGCCGCCGTCGTCAAGACCGGCCCAGGCCGGCACCGCGCCGTCGCACCGCTCGCCCGCCGGCACGCAGGCCAGCTGCCAGCCAGCCCGGCCGGACGCCATCGCCCTGGCCGCCGCCGGGCCCAGGACCTGGGCGACGACCGCCCGCCAGAGCTTGCCCGACGCCGAACCCATCGTCAGGTGGCGAACCCGGTACACCAGCAGGCTGTGCCACGGTTCCCACGGCTCGGGCGACTGGCCGCCTGACCACTGGCCGGCTGACCACTGGCCGGCTGACGGCCCGCCGTACGGCCCGAACTCGGCAGGCAGCGCGCCGCCACGCCGCGATGCCTCACGATGCTGGCCGATCAGCGCGTTGACGCCAGCGGTGTAGGCGGTGAGCATGTCACGCGCCGGGGCCGACAGCCGGGCGAGATCGCGGCGCGCTCCGCCCGCGAGGTCAACCCGCCGGCTAAGCGCATCCCCGGTCACGCCCGCCGGGCCGATCAGCTCAGCCGACCGTCCGAGGCCCCGGCAGCGGTCGTAGTCGAGTTGCCAGAGCCGGTCCGCGGCGTGCACGTAGCCCTGCGCAAAGAACGCGTCGTGCTCACTGACCGCCCAGCAGTGCGGTACGCCATACCGGTCCCGCAGCACCTCCACCGGGCCGTCCAGCCCGCGCAGCGCGAACTCCATGAGGCAAGCATCCCGGGAAACATCCCGGAGCGCGGCCTTTGCGGCATGACCCCGGCCGGCTCAGTGCGCTGCGGCTGCCCAGCTTCGGCCCCAGCCCATGGAAACCTCCAGCGGGACTGTCAGTTCCGCCGCGCCGCCCATCGCGACCCGGACCAGTGCCCGGACCGCATCGAGCTCGCCCGGCGCCACTTCGAACAGCAACTCGTCGTGCACCTGGAGCAGCATCCTCGAGCGCAGCCCGGCAGCCCGCAGCTCGGCGCTGGCGGCGAGCATGGCGACCTTGATGATGTCGGCGGCCGAGCCCTGAATCGGGGCGTTCAGTGCCATCCGCTCGGCCATCTCCCGGCGCTGCCTGTTGTCCGAGGTCAGGTCGGGCAGGTACCGGCGGCGCCCGAGCATCGTCTGGGTATAGCCGTCCATCCTGGCCCTGGCGACCACGTCGCTCAGGTAATCGCGGACACCGCCGAATTGCTCGAAATACTCGTCCATGTACCTACGGGCCTCGTCCGGCGAGATCCGCAGCTGCTGTGACAGGCCGTAGGCCGACAGCCCGTACGCGAGGCCGTAGTTCATCGCCTTCACCTTGCTGCGCAGCTCAGGAGTCACCTCCTGCGGAGTGACCCCGAACACCCGGCCGGCCGTCGCAGCGTGGAAATCATGGCCGGAGGAGAACGCCGCCGCCAGCGCCTGATCCTGCGACAGGTGCGCCATGATGCGTAGCTCGATCTGGCTGTAATCAGCGGTCAGCAGGCACTCGTAGCCGGTTCCGACGACGAAGCCCTCCCGGATCCTCCGGCCTTCCTCGGTGCGGATCGGGATGTTCTGCATGTTCGGATCGGTCGAGGAGAGCCGGCCAGTGGCCGCGATCATCTGGTTGTAGGTGGTGTGGATCCGCCCGTCGGCGTCCGCCATCGGGATCAGCGAGTCGACGATGCTTTTCAGCTTGGCGACATCCCGGTGGCGCAGCAGGTGCGCCAGGACGGGATGCTCGGTCTGAGCCAAAAGGCCGGTCAGCGCCTCGGAGTCGGTCGTGTAGCCGGTCTTGATCCGCTTGGTCTTCGGCAGCCCGAGCTCACTGAACAGCACTTCCTGCAGCTGCTTGGGCGAACCGAGGTTGAACTCATGGCCGGTGACCGCGAAGGCAGCCTGCTCGGCTGCCTTCACCTCGCCGCGGAGCTCGGCGGACATCGCCGCGAAGTGCTCGGTATCGGCAGCGATGCCTGCCCGCTCCATCTCCGCCAGCACGCCCACCAGCGGCAGCTCGACCGCCGCGAGCAGCTCGGTCGCACCGCGCTCGGCGAGGTCGCGGTCAAGCGCGTCAGCCAGCTCAGCGGTCGCCTGCGCACGCTGAGCAAGCGCATCGGCCACTTCAGAGTCGCCCGCCACGTCGAGCGTGAGCTGGCCGGAGGCCGGCTCGGCGTCGCGCAGCTCGCGGTTCAGGTACCGCAGCGCCAGGTCAGCCAGGTCGAACGAACGCTGACCGGGCAGCGCGAGGTAGGCGGCGAGCGCGGTGTCGCTGGTCAGCCCGCGCAGTTCCAGGCCGCGGGCGGCCAGAGCGTGGATCGGCCCCTTGGCGTCGTGCAGTGCCTTAGGCCGGCCGATGTCAGCCAGCCAGGCGCCGAGCGCCTTGTCATCGGCTTCGGTCAGCTGGGTGGGGTCAATGTAGGCCGCGGCGCCGCCCGGCGCGGCAATCGCGAGTCCGGTAAGCGATCCGGTACCTCGGCCCCAGCTGCCGCTGGCTGCCAGGCCAGACCGGCCGGGTACCAGCCCGTTTCCGGCTATCCAGCCAGCTACCTCATCCGGGCCGAGGATGACGGCGGTCAGGTCGAAGCCGGCCGTGTCTGCGGCGGGCGCCGCGGCCCCGGCCGCGGGAACGCCGATGCCACCGGGCAGGGTCGCGTAGAGCCGGTCGCGCAGCACGCGGAACTGCAGGGTGTCGAAGAGCTGGTGGATCTCCTCGCGGTCCCACGGTGCCGGGCGCAGGTCGTGCGGCCCGGCCTCCAGCGGGACATCGCGGACGAGCTGGGTGAGCTGGCTGTTGCGCAGGACCTGGGCCAGGTGCTCGCGCAGCGCGTCGCCGGCCTTGCCCTTGACCTCGTCCACCCGGTCGACCAGAGCGGCCAGCGAGCCGAACTCGGCAATCCACTTGGTCGCGGTCTTCTCCCCCACGCCCGGAATGCCGGGCAGGTTGTCGCTCGGGTCCCCGCGCAGCGCGGCGAAGTCCGGGTACTGCGACGGGGAGAGACTGTACTTCGCCTGCACGGCCTCGGGCGTGAACCTGGCCATCTCGCTGATGCCGCGCATGGTGTACAGCACCGTCACGTGGTCGGTGACGAGCTGCAGCGCGTCCCGGTCGCCGGTCACGATCAGCACGTCCATGTCGGGCTCGGCCTGAGTGGCCAGCGTGGCGATCACGTCGTCTGCCTCGTATCCCGGCACCGACAACCGGGGGATGCGCAGCACGTCCAGGACCTCGAAGATCAGGCTGAGCTGATTGCGGAAGTCGGCCGGGGATTCCTTCCTCGTCGCCTTGTATTCCACGTACTGCTCGTGCCGGAAGGTCGGCTCGCTGCGGTCGAATGCCACCGCGACATGCGTCGGCTGCTCGTCGCGCAGCACGTTGATCAGCATCGAGGTGAAGCCATAGACCGCGTTCGTCGGCTGACCGGTCGTGGTCGAGAAATTCTCCAGCGGGAGCGCGAAGAAGGCGCGGAACGCGAGTGAATGCCCGTCCAGCAGGAGCAGCCGACCGCGCCAGGCGGGTCCGGCCTGCTGCGACTCGGCCGCTTCACCTTGTGCAACGACGTCAGCCGGCGTTGCCTCGCTCGCTGTCGCTTCGTCGTCCGCCGCTTCGTTCGTTACCACTCTCCAAGCCTAGTGCCAGGGTCTGTCAGTTTCGGTGGCGTTGTCTTGCGCGGTTGACTGGCTGACATAGCACGCGATCCAGCCCCTCAGGAGTGGCCTTATCTGCCGTTATGCCCGCTTCGGAGCGCGCGTTCCGAGTGCAAAGTCGGCCTACGCTAGCTCCAGCTAACGTCCAGATACTTACAGCCGGGAACGCGGAGGTAGGGGTGCCCGAGTTGTCCGCCCGAGAGATGGCGATCGCGCAAGCCTTCAACGACCAGCGCGGCGAGACGCTCGCCGGCCGCATGGGTATCAAGATCGTGGAAGCCTCGCCGCAGCGCGTGGTCGGGACGATGCCCGTCGAGGGCAACACCCAGCCGTACGGCATCCTGCACGGCGGCGCCTCATGCGTCCTCGCCGAGTCGCTCGGCTCGCTCGGTTCCGCCTTGCAGGCCGGGCCGGACCGGGTCACGGTGGGCATCGAGATCAACGCGACGCACCACCGGCCCGCGCGTTCCGGCCTGGTCACCGGCATCGCAACGCTGGCGCACGGCGGCCGCACGATGTCCACGTTCGACATCGTGATCACCGACGAGGACGGCAGGCGGGTGTGCACCGCGCGGCTGAGTTGCCTGCACCGGGACCAGGTTCCCGGCAACCGGGCGACCGGCGCGGCGGTGCCCGGCGCGGGCTTGCCCGCGGCGGGCGGCTAGCCGGGGCCGGCGGGCGCGCGGCCGGAGGCAGCCGTGGCCAGCCGGGGGGCCGGACTGGCTCCACGACGGCGCCGCGGAGCGCCGCAAAGCACCGCAAAGCCAGACGCGACTCGGTCGTAACTTCCGCTCCCGGCCGGCAGGCGAGGGGATGTTTCTCTCATACCGGCAGCGGAATCCCGGTGTCTTTGCGCGCCGCCACCGCCCGTCGCTAACGTGGTGGGCAGAGCAAAGGCGACCGAGTAGAGAACGTGCCGGCCCGGGGAAGGCCGACATGGCACCAAAGGTTTCCCGGCTCATGACCGTCGACGCTTCCCGCGTGCGGCGGCCGCAAGCGGCGGGCGCCGACCGCAACGGGGGTTGCACGGTCGGCCCCGCCCGCTTGCCTACGGCCTATCTGGCAAGTTTCGTCATGGAGCGGGCTTAGCTAGCGGGCTTGGTGTCCCCGTTGCCCGGCTGTGCCTGGTGATCCGCCTCGACGGCAGTTTGCTGCGCCTCGGCCAGAACCTCCTCGGCCACCGCGCGCATCGTGAGGCGGCGGTCCATCGAGGTCTTCTGGATCCACCGGAATGCCTGAGCCTCGGTCATTCCCTGGCTGTCCTGCAGCACGCCCTTGGCCCGGTCGAGCAGCTTGCGGACCTCCAGCCGCTCGCGCAGGCTGGCCGCCTCGGCATTCAGGGCCGCTATCTCGGCAAACCGGCTGACCGCTACCTCGATGGCCGGGACGAGGTCGGCCTTCGTGAACGGCTTGATGAGGTAGGCCATCGCCCCCGCCTCGCTGGCCCGCTGGACCAGGTCTCGCTGCGAGAACGCGGTGAGGATGATGACCGGCGCTAGCTGGTTCACGGTAATCCGCTCCGCCGCCGAGATGCCGTCCAGGCCCGGCATCTTGACATCCATGATCACGAGGTCGGGGCGGAGTTCCTCGGCCAGCTTCACCGCGGTCTCGCCGTCGCCGGCCTCACCGGCGACGACGTAGCCCTCCTCCTCGAGCATCTCACGCAGATCAAGCCTGATCAGCGCCTCGTCCTCGGCTATCACGACGTTAAAAGGGCTCTTGCTCACGTGCAGAGCGTATCCAAAACCCGGTACATTGACGTTCGGCACCCTGCTCCGCAGGCGAGCCCCGGTATTCCAACAGGCAGAGAACCGGGTCGCCACCGGCGCGAGCCGGTCCGCGGCGACCTGCGAGGCGGCCGACAGCCCGTCGAGGGCATCTTGATGTTTAGGACCACCAGGTCCGGCCGTTGGCGGACGGCCAGATTGACCGCACTCTCGCGTCCCCGGCCGCACCGAAGACCTCGTAGCCCTGTTCTTCCAGCACCTCCTTGAGGTCAGGCACGACCAGCGCCTCTTCCGCGGTGGCTACGACATGAAACGGCCGCTTGCCCGTCCCAGGAGACTGCCTGAACGGGTACATTGTCGGTGGTTCCCTCCTCAGCCACTCCCCGTCATCGACCAGATGCATGGGCGTGGCACGGGAGAAAGCCGGGATGGTGGAACGGCATACACGGACGCCTCAAAAGCGTTTGCCCGAAAGGGCGTGCGGGTTCGAATCCCGCTCCCGGCACATAGTACGGCCGTCGGTGAAATGTCCGAACCAGCGTGGACAATAACCGTATGTATTCGCGTCCGACTGTTGAACTCGCCCTTCACTTGTCGGACCTCTGTATTCTCGATCGCGAGAATGCGCTGATCTGCGGAGTATCCGTCGCG
>DAHVAR010000272.1 GCA_027314515.1 Actinomycetota bacterium | reverse complement strand
ACAAGCTTGAGCTGCTGCCTGGCGGCCCAGCGGGCCAGCCGCTGCTGCGCGTCGAACAGCCGGAAGGTAGCGCTGACCGTGCCGAGCTCCTTGGCGGAATCCGAATAGCCGAGCATCACCTCAAGCCGTCGGCCAGTGGCGCTCAGCCGCCGCTCGACCGGCGCCAGCACGATCATGCCGTCCAGGATCGCGGCCGCATTCGCCAGGTCATCGCCGCTTTCGAAGAGGGGTACCACGTCGAGCACGGGCGGCTGGCCGGCGCACGCGAGTTCCGCCAGCTCGTACACGGCGGCAATGTCTGCTGCCGAGGTCGTGAAGCTCACTACGTACCGGCGGCAGGCGTCCACGCCGTGCCGCCGCTGGATCGCCGCGATCGCCGCGAACGTCGCGAGGACCTCCCTGGTCCGCGGTGACGGCTGCTGGCCGACGCGCAGTTCGCGCAGCGCGGCGGCGTGCACCGCGCTGTGCTGCCGGACTTCAAGCTCGGCCAGGTGGAAGCCGAACGTCTCGGCCTGCCAGATCAGGTGCTGCAGCTCGCCGTAGGCCTGCCGGTCTGCGCCGGCCTCCGCGAGTGCGCGCTGCAGCAGCCGCAGCTCGGCGACGAACTCGCTGGCCGGCCCGTAGGCCAGGCCGGACGCCACGCCGCCTGCCAGGCTGCTCCGGGTGGCTTGCAGCCGGTGCGCGGCAGCCAGCAGGAATGTGCGAAACGGCTCGCCGGGCGATCGTGACGCCAGCTCGTCCAGTAGTGCCGGGTGCGCGTCAGCCAGCGCGGCGAGCGCGGCATCAAGCTCGGCGAGTGCGCTCGCGCCACCGCGGCCGGCGGCTGACTCCGCCAGCAGCACCGCGTCGATGGTGAGCGACCGGCCGATCCGGGTGGCCGCATTCTCCAGCGCGCGCAGTGCGTGATCGGCCTGGATGCGGACGGCCTGCTCGGTCACTGTTGCCGTCACGAACGGGTTGCCGTCTCGGTCGCCGCCTATCCAGCTGCCGAACCGAAGGAAGGCCGGCGCCTGCGGCGGCACCGACCCAGACGCGTCGCCCTGCAGTGCCAGGTCCAGCGCCCGGTAGACTCGCGGCGCCAGCCTGAAGAGCGTTTCGTCGAAGATCGCGGTGCCGGACCGTACCTCGTCCAGCGGCTGCATCGCCTGGGTGCGCAGCGCCGAGGTGCGCCACATCAGGTCAATCTCCTCCCGCAAGCGGCGCCGCGCCTCCGCGTGGGCGGCAGCCCCGAGCCGGGCATCGTTCACCCTGTCCAGTTGCGCGCCGATCCGGCGGAGCGCCTCGGTGACTGCCCGTCGTCGTGCCTCGGTCGGGTGGGCGGTCAGCACCGGATGCACCTCGAGCCGGCCAAGCAGCGCGGCACGCTCGTCCTCGCCGATTGCCGCGGCCAGCGTTGCCATCGCGGCCGCGAGCGACTCGCGGACCGGCTGAGCGCCGGCATCCCGCTCGCGCAGCGTGCGGATGCGCTGGTGCTCCTCCGCGAGGTTCGCCAGGTGGAAGTAGACCGTGAAGGCCCGCGCCACCGCCTCGGCCCTGGCCAGCGGCCAGCCGGCGACCAGCGCCGCGATCTCGTCGTCCGCAGCCGCCGCTGACTTGGTGACGTGCCCGTCGGCCCCGTCGTGCTGGCGGGCGGCGATCACCCGGCGGCGCAGGTTCTCTACGTCGGCCAGGAGATCGTCGCCGTCCGATTCAGCGATCACCCGGCCGAGAAGCTCGCCGAGTAGCCGGACATCCCGCCGCATCGCAGCTGGTACCCGCCGCGAAGCCGCGTTCCGGCTCTCGG
>DAHVAR010000265.1 GCA_027314515.1 Actinomycetota bacterium | reverse complement strand
ATCCACGGGGAGCCAGCCGCGACTAGCACGTGAGCGTCGCTGGAGAGCCGGATGCACTGAAAGGTGCCCGTCCGGTTCGGACCGGGGGTCGCCGGAAAAGGGCCTGAACCACAGGTACCTCGCCGGCGGCCTACCGGTGTTCGGTGGACCTCTCAGCCCAGCACTCGGCCATGAACCGCCGCACCTTATCGTCAGCATGGTCGAGGTGTTCGAACCGAAGGTCACCGAGAAGGGCCGCCGTGGCCTCGTCCGCTGCCTCGACTTCGTCCCGGAAGAAATAGACGGTCTTGGCTTCGTCGGAAGCCAGGTCAGCAGGAAGCGTCATGGTCAAAGCCGGCCGTTCCTCGGACGAAGGCGGTCTCCGGACCAGTCGCTGCAACTGCTGTAGGGCTTGTTCGGCTGCTGGGATCTGCGAACTAGCCCCTCCACGAGACTTGCTCACTGTCTCACCCCGTTCTCTGCCACAGATCACGCCTAGGAAACTCTGAGCTAACAAGGCGCACGGTGCAACGCAGTTGGCAACGTCATCTGCTTCTGACTCCCGCGCCGCATCTGGCTGCGCCGGGCTCGGCGATCGTTGGCGGGTCGATTCAGCGCCAGAACTGCGGGCGGCATTCCTACCAGGAACGTCGCGTTACACCTGACACTGCCGCGTGCTGGATCCGTGCTGGCTGCTGGCTACCGGACATGCCGTCTACCTGCGGAAACTGCCCGTAGCTCCGGGCATCACGCAGATCTACGAGGGCACCAACCAGATCCAGCGCATGGTCATGGCTAGGCAGTTGCTGAAGTAGCGGACCGGCTGACGTTTCCGCTGGTCAGCGGCTGCCTTTCGGTTGGTGCCTCGGCGGCGCGGGCCCGTCTGTGGACCGATCGTGGCGGGCCGGATGGCGCGGCGCTATGCCCGTTGTTCCCGGTTGGTTCCCGTCGTTTCCCCCGACGCGGTGCTGGATCCGTGCTGACCCCTGGGGCCTGAATGTCTCGCCGTACTTCGCATGACATCGCGCGGGGCGGTTGCAGCCACGGATCATAACTATTGAGTGCGTCGCTCCATGGCTGCCCCGGGGTTTGGCGCGGCCCAACCAGTCCTGCTGATCTCTGGCCACGTTCCGACCTTCGTCGGATAGCGGCACCCGCGGGCTTGGCCCTGGCCTGCTATGGTTGCGGCTGTGCAACCCGGCTGCTAGGGCACGCGCTGACGCGTAGGTCTGTGACCTGTCATCGCGTGCCGCTCAAGACTGCGCGGCACGCTCCTCCGTGACCAATGAGGAGTTGGCTTCGCCGTGTCATCATTCAGCCTGGTCTCGCTTGCTGAGGTCTGTCGTTCCAACGGTTTCGTCCGGGCGTCGTCGCCACTGAACTCCCGCGGGACGGGAGATCGAGGCCGACAGATTCGTGCCATTGGGATTGCCGTACATCGAGTGCGTCGAATCGACGTTCGCTGTACGCGTGTCAACGGGTCATGAACGCCGAGCCACCCGGGTTCGACCGGGCCGCCCTGTATGCGGCGCTCCGGGAATGGGAACTCTCGATCACGTCGCTCAGCTACCTCCCGCTCGGTGCTGGGAGTCATCACTACCTGGCGCGAGACGCTGCCGGTACCCGCTGGTTCGTAACCGTGGACGTACTGGAGTGGAAGCTCTACGGCATGTTCGGTCCGACGTTCGACCCGTGGGTGACCCCCGACCTCGAGTCGGGACTCGATGGCCTCGATCGCGCCTTTCGCGCCGCCGTGGCGCTGCGCGATGGCGGCCTCGACTTCGTCCACGCACCGATAACTCGCCCCGATGGGGCCGTCGTGGCGAGGCTCGGTGACGACTATGCCGTGTCGGTGTTTCCGTTCATTGACGGCGCTTCGCACTCGATGACGGACCTAGACCGGCCCCGCTTGCTCGAGGCGGTCGGGAGGCTGCACGCAGGCACCGACGTCGTACCCGCAGACCTGCCACGTCGGGACTCACTCACCGTTCCTATCCGCTCCCAGTTCTTCGAATCACTCGACACCTTGCATTCCAGCTGGAACCACGGCCCCTTCGGCCAGTCTGCTCGTCGACTTCTGCGCGAAAACCAGAGCCTCTTAAGGGACCTCTGGCATCGGTGCGACGAACTGGCGGACGAGGTCCGTGGCTCCGGGGTGGAATGGGTGATCACCCACGGTCAGTTGCACTCCGCGAATGTGCTGCGGGCCACCAGCGGCGTGCCCATCCTGATCGACTGGGACTGTGTCGCCCTGGCACCGCGCGAGCGCGACTTGGGCAGACACTGGGGTGGGCTGGCTGAACCAAAGACCCGCGAAGACTGGGCCTCGTACACCTCGGCCGGTGTCGGCGCGGGCGTCAATCCGTCGGCGGTCGATCTGTACTGGCACATCGGGTTGCTGTGGGGACTCTGCGTTAGCACCGGAACCCTTCAGTCCCCGCACGTCGACGATCCAGACACCCGACACATGTGGACGATGCTGCAATCGCTCTTGAGCGAGGCCGGCGAGGCGTCTAGGGGGCGGCACCGATGAGAGTTCCCGACCGTTGTGTGGTGGATCTGCGCGACCGGGGCTATCTGATCTTCGAGGGGTTCCTCGAGGCCGACGAGCTGGCGGCGGCCCAGGACGCCTTGTGGCTGCACTATCCGCGGCCCGAGGAGTACTTCGCCGACCCGGCCGCTCATGCCTGGCTGGCAACCAGCCAGTGGGCCGGCCTGATCCGCGCACCGTGGCCGTCCTGGAGCCTCAACCGACTGGCCTTCCACCCCGAGCTACTCGACCTGGCCGAGCGCTTCCTGGGCTCGGCCGACCTGCGTCTCTATGAGGCAGAGCTTTGGGCCAAGTACGCCGGGGCCGTCGACTACGACCAGCGCCACCACCGCGACTTCGTCAACCACAGCCTCGTCGTGCCCAAGCGCGCCCATCCGGCCACGCAGCTGTTAACGTGGATCCTCCTCTCAGACGTCGGCGACGAGGACGGCCCAACCAAAATCGTTCCGCTATCCGCTGGCGAGAGCGTCCCGTACTGGCCGATCCCTGGGGATCACGACATCACGAACGACCCCCCAGGGGGGATGTTCGCCGAGGAGGAGGCCTCCATGACAGGTCCCGCGGGAACCCTGTTCGCCTTTCGGTCCGATGTGCTTCACCGTGGGTCGCGCATGACCGGCGAGCGATCAGCCCGGTTCGCCTTGCTCGCCGACTACGACGCGTGGGGACCGCGCTGGACAGGCAGGGTCGCCTGGGCCGAGCGCGCGACGCAACCAGGCTGGTCCGAGATCGTCGAGCTGGCGACTCCCCGGGAGCGGTCGGTGTTCGGATGGCCCGCTCCCGGCGACCCGTACTGGGACGAGCAGACCTTGGCCGACACCCAGACGCGCTACCCGGGGGCGGACCTGACGCCCTACCACTGAGGGGACCGCGCAGCCGCGATGGCCGCGAATGGGCACGAACGCGTCCCCCCGTGGGCGTAGACGTGACCGGCTGGGCTGGCAGGCGCCACAGTCGGCGTTGAGCGGAATAGCGCCAGAACCCGGCCGGCCAAGCGATTGCGCCCGAAGTTCAGACGAGCCCTGTCGGTCATGACGTAGCGTTCTGGGCGATGTCCAGCGCGCTTCTCTGTTGTCGGGAGGTCCGACGTGTGCAGCGGGCAGGCTCGGGGGCGGAGGCAGTTAGATGTGCTTGTGGATGCTGCCGCTCAGTCCGACTACGTGAACGCCCGGATGACGTTGCGGCCCGCCCGTGTAGCGGTCGTGTTCGATGGCGGGAATGACTGGCACTACTGGGCGCGGCTGGCCATCTACGCGGTTTGCCAGGTCTGGGGTGGCGCCGGGTTCATCCTTATCCCTCATCGGCAGGGTGAAGTTGAGGTTTCTCTGCTGCAGGCGGCTTCCGCTTATGACCCCGATCATGTGGTGCTCTTGCGGGTCACGGTGAGGCATTTCGAGGTTGCCCGGCCGGGGGTGCTGCCGCTGGTGCTGTATGGCCGGCCTGCCACCGGGACGGAGCGGCAGTGGCTGATCGACACTGCCGGTCGCACAGTTGTCAATGACCCGCTCGGCGAGAAGGCGCGGCAGGCGGTGGCCGATGTTTGCTCTCCCTATCGTCGCCGGATCACGGCGGGAGAGGCGTGGTTCGAGGAAGTGACGGTGCTCAATGCGGACGGTACGGGCGGCCGTCTGACGCCCGTATCGGGCCTGGAGGGATTGTCCGGAGGGTCGCGCTTGGCCGCGCCCGCGGACTGGGGAGGCCACGTAGGGGTAGCGGTCGCTGCGCGGTGCGGCGCGCTGGTGGAGCCGGCGGCTGGCGGCCCGCCCCAGGTAGGCGACGAGGAGGGTCTGGACCTGGTCAGGTGGCTGTTGAGCGACGGTAGACGGGGAACGCCGCCTTACAGCATGATCTGGCATCCTGCTGCGGCTGTCTCGGTGCTTCCCTCCGAGCTGGAGACTGCCTTCGACCTGGGACGGCACGGCCTCTCGGTCATTCAGCGCGGCTTTGCGGCGCGCGGGCCAGCCCTGCTGGTGGCCGGGGATGAGGCTGCGGACTTCGCGCTCGCGTTCGCCTGGGACCGCCTGTGTGGCAGGAGCATGTGGCTGCCCTCACAGTGGCAGCCCGACCTGACCGTGAACACAGGCGAGATGACGACTATCCGTTTGCTGCTCGGTGATTTTGGCTCCGATCCGAGTAGCCCGGACGGGCCGGTCCAGCTCACCACGACATCACTCGACACTGGGAAGATGACGGAGCTGGCTGGAGCCCTGGACGCCCCGTTGATCCCCGGAAGATCGCCAATCGCGTTCCACACCGTGATCTCGACCGGAATCGGCTCGGCCAGTCATCGCCAAGCGCATCGGCCAGGACTCCCGCGGCCCACGCCCCGTCAAGCTTCCATCGCTCTGAGAACGAGGTCGTGGCGATCAGCGCGCTGAGGTCGGTGAACGTCGCTATCGCGCCGATGAGTTGTTCAAGCTGCGCAGTCGGATCGGCACCTCCGCTCACCGGTACTCCAGCAGTTCTACTCACTTCAGCGTGAAAGTCAGCATGCGTGCGTCTCCGGTCGAGACGACAGCAGGTAACGTCCGAACTCACCGCGGAGCCGCGGCTGACCTTCATTGTGGCGCCTGCAGCTGCCGTTCGCCCGGCTGATTCCGGTGGTGCTGACTAGGGATCCGGCCTGAGCAAGCGGTTCGGCGAACCGCTTGCTGCCCGTGATTGTGCTGGCCGTCCGGCCACGGCTACGGGCCAATGTCATGTACTTCAGCGTGATCGGGTTCGGGGCTATGGTCGCGGGGGTGTTGAACGGAGAGTGACGGCGGTGGCTGGGCATGCTCACAGCCTGGCTGTCGCTCCGGGTCCACAGGCCGGGTCACCGGGATCTCCGCCGTGATCAACCAGGATCACCCGGGTGGGTGAACCGGTAGCGGCCGGCGCGGACGACTCGAACATGACGCGGCTAAGCGGTGATCGGCGCGCGCGCTCGCCCTCCGCAGCTTTATTGCCTATCTCATGCCCAGGGTAAAGTTGCTGGTGTTCGTCGCGCGCAGCGCGGATGAGTTCGTCCGCTGGGACCAGGTGCCGCGCCGCCGGCTGGCCTTCGACCGCCAGGACGCTGAGCAGCCTCAGGCCCGTCAAGGCCCCCTGGACGCCGCAGGTGCGCTGAACGGCCCGCTCCGCCGCACCGGACTCCGCGATCAGATGCCTCTCGTGACCGATGGAGTCTATTCCGTCGGCAGCGAGGCGATCGCGGGCAGCGCGGACGCCTGCGCGGTCGGTGAATGCCCACACGCTGCCGCGCGTGTTCGCGATGACCATCGGCTGCCATTGCCCGGACTCCGCCACAACTGTCATGGAGTCCGCGGCTGGCGGCCGACCTCGGCAAACGATCCGGAGGCCGTGCCGGGCCGCCAGCCTGATGGCCTGCTCATGCAGGATCTTGGCACCGCTGCGGGCGATTTCGGCAGCGGTGTCGTAGCAGACCCTGGGAACCGGACGGGCGCTCGGAACGAGCCGGGGGTCGGCAGTGTAAATGCCCGGCAGCCCGGAGAATATCTCGCACTGCGCTGCGTCGACGGCGGTGGCGGCGGCCACGGCCGACAGGTCCGAACTGTTCCGCCCGAGCATCATCAGGCTGCCGTCCCGGCTGGCTCCCTGGCCGCCGGGCAGCACAACTACTTGCCGGGTGCTGAGCGCAGCGCGCAGCGGTATCTCATCGACGCCGGTCAACCGGGCCCGCAATGCATTTCCCTCCGCGGTCATGCCCAGCCGGCTGAATGAGAGCAGCGAGGCATCGATCCCGGCGCCCGACAAGGCGACGGCCAGCAGCGCCGCGCTGAGCTGGTCGGCTGACGAGATGGCCGCCGCCGCCGCTGGAGGCGGCGCATCGGAATTGTCAGCGATCACGAAATTGAGCAGTGAGGAGCGTGCTGCGATCACGTAATTGACCATCCCGATCACGTTATTGACCATGGTCGTGACGTGCGTGTCGGGGTGGACCTGGTCATCGGGAAGCAAGGATCATTGCTCCTCGT
>DAHVAR010000248.1 GCA_027314515.1 Actinomycetota bacterium | reverse complement strand
GGACTTGCAGGCACGACCCGTGCAGCGCGCAAGATCACCCGCGATCCCGCGAATACCCAGGTCACGGGCTGTTTCCGCTGGTGGTGGCAGGTGTTGGGTTCGAACCAACGTAGGCTGAGCCGACGGTTTTACAGACCGTTTACGCCATACCATCGGAATGGCCGCCGACCTGCAGTTTCTCCAATGAGAACGACATCAATAGCGCTTTCGTCCGCTATTTGTCCGTGCGGCCGGAGGCGGCCTGGTCAGCGCCACGCCGCGTCTTGATCTTGTCCCACCGAGTCCAGACCCATCTCGCCGTGACTCAGCGACCTCGCTGTGGCCGTCGGCGGCCTCGCGGCCATTGCGACTGCCGCAATCCGAGCCCGGTCATCGACGCTAACCTGTGGTCCGAGACAATGCATCCGGCGCGGACCCGGGCGTCGTGGCATGGCTCCGTGGGCAGCGGTGTCTCACATGTAGTAGGCGTAGCGCGCGGCGATCTGGGCGTCCGGTGGGACGTGCCTCAAGATGGCGCCAACCCGGTAGGCAGTGCGGAGCGTCAGCGGGTCGCGCTCGTCGAGCTGGGCGTTATTCCAGTTCATCTTCGACAGTGCCAGGACATCGGTGCCTGCAGCGCGGAGGTCTGTGCCGTCCCCGGCGGGCCGCAGCAACAGCGGCTGCGGGACGTAGAGGCCAGGGTAGGTGCGGAAGTAGGGGATGGATCCGCGTGTGTACAGCAGGAGGGTGCGCGGGTCGAGCTGGACGCTTGTGCCGCGCAGCGGCGGGAGCTGCCCGGTGCGGAACAGGTGCGGGGCGCCGCGACGCTGGATCCAGATCAGATCCAGGAAGTCAATCTCCCGCTCGTCGGCCGCGCCCTGGAATCCGCTGACCTCAGCCGGGCTGAACTGCGAGGACTTGTGGAGCACGATGCGTGCGGGCTGGTGACCGTGAGTGCGCCGGTATTCGGCCAGGGCATCGCTCAGCAGCTTGCGGGCGTCGGCCTCGGTCAGATGAGGCCTCCGGTCGGCCTTGGAGATCGTCGCGGTTCCGCCGCGGACGACGACGCCGTCGCCGCGCTCGTTGAAGACCTGGGCGACTGCGGTATGGAGTTCCTCGCCGTCGGTCGTGCGATAGAAGCTGACGCCGACGTAGCAGGTGGACAGGTCGGAGTCACGGCGCGGCATCCGCCAGGGGGTTCCGCCGGCCTTGTAGTACAGCGCAATGTGCAGGTTCCACGCTCGGGTGGCCTCGTCCTGCAGGATCCGCGGGATGTCGCCGCGCCGGACCGTGCCTTCCCAGGTTTCCCGGCGCATGACCTGCAGCGGGCACGCCAGGCCCAGTGCCTGAGCCTTGAGCACGTCGTGGAAGTCGCGGCCGATCTGAGTCTCTCCGGGTTCCTCTTCGTTCTCGGCGTCGTCACCGCCGGGTTCGGCCGGTTCGCTGTCGTGCTCGCGGATCTCCTCGGGCCGGGCGCACAGGATGACGCGGCACCGGCCCGTCTCGGCGAGCGACCGGGCAGCGTCGGCGTACATGCCTGCGCCCTCGGCGATGGCGGCCTTCACGTCGGCCTTGGCGAGCAGGCGGAGCTGCCGGTCGGGGATCTCGCGGACTAAGGCCTCATCGAATACGAGCCCTGCGCCGAAGCTGGTGTCCGCGCTGAAGCCGGGGAAGGGCTGGTGCAGGTTCTCCTGCCCGGGCTTGGCCTCCTTGGCCTCGATCCGCGTCCGGCACCGTTCTAGCCAGCCGCGCATCCCGTCGATGGCTGCGGCCGGGCCGACGAGCCCGACGGAGATGTCGCGGGGCGCGGACGGGGAGTCCGCGTCGGCAGGCCCGTACACGGCGACGCCGTACCGCGGGTCGATGTGCCGGTTCCTGGCCCGGAATTCCAGTTCCGGCTCGCCAATCAGCCGCGCCTTCACGACAGATCCCACAGTCCGGCCAGCAGGCCGACGTCGGCCGGAGCCGGGGCGGGCAGGTCCGGCGGCGGCAGCCACGCTCTCTCATCGATCGCGGCGTCGGCCTCGATCGTTAGCAGGCTGCCGAACACGATCCGATCGTCCCTGCTCTTGAACAGGGTGTCCTCGCCGTGCAGGTAGTCCGCCCACGCGCGCACCAGCTGACAGACGGCGCTGTTGCGTTCCATCCGCTTGATCGTGGCGACGTACTCGGCGTCGTAGTACGAGTCGCGGCGCCCGTCGATGGTGAAGTGGTAGGTCGGGTTGATCTCCAGGTACCACTGGCCGGCCCACCGCCGGAAGTACAGCCCGGCCGCGTAATGCCGGCAGTACCTGACCTTCGCGGCGTCGTCCCTGCCGTAGTAGGGAGTGAAGAACGCCCGGCCCTTGCTGCCCTTGTACCGGCCCCGGACCTTTCTCCTGGACAGGTCAGCGGACGCCTGGTAGTAGACGATCTTCTTCTTCGGATGCCAGACAAGCTCGTCGTGACGTGCGGCCCGCAGCGTGAAGTTCAGCAGCGCCACGAACCGCCGTTGCACATCCTCGTCCTGCGTGGCTGCCCAGTCTTGTGTCGGGACCGAGGTGACCGGGCCGTCGCACAGGACCGCCAGCGGGCCATCTTCCAGCGACGCCAGCGCATGGATCCTTCCGCTCGACAGCAGGAACCCGCCCTCGAATGCGCGGTTGGATCGCATCCGCTCCCAGGCGTCGGCCCGGTCCCGGCACGGCGTTGACGCCGACCAGATGCGCGGGGCGAACCCTGTCACCGTCAGCAGGTTCGACACCAGCTGCTCGCTGCCCTCCAGCCTCGGCATCGATTCCCCCACCGGAACCGCTATCGCCGACAGCAGGCTGAACGCTGACACGTCGAATACGTCAGCAGCCTTATCGAACTCGACTACGCGGCGGGCACGGCGGACGGGGTCGGCGAACCAGGTGTCCAGACGCTTCCACCAGGCCTGCTGATCACGAACGTTGACGCAGATCAGTACCGTCGGGCGGCCGCATCGCAGCCAGTAATCGATATGGTGCGCCTCGCACGTGAAACGGAAACCCGTCTGATTTTCGCCGGGAAACCCCGCGGCAGTGCCCTTAACCTGGGCCGCGACCGCATACCCGCTGACCTGCGCCGCGGCATCGACGAACTCGATGTGGCCGTCGATGCCGAAGTCGCGCCGCGTGTCGTTCCACACGTGCCCGGCGTCGGCTACTGCCTTGCCCACGAACGCCTCGGCGCTGAACCCGGTGCGCTGCTGCGGGCTTCTCCTGGGCACGGTCAGACCCCGCTGCCCGCTAGCTGTGCAGCTGCGACTGCCATGACTGCGGCCACGTCCTGATCCTCCCGCTCGACGCGCTCCGACGCAGGAAGCCTAAAGGCAGCCACCGACATTGCGGCCTCCGATGACGGCCCTGGGCGGGCTCGCGACGTGTGCCCTCCGCGCTGGCGCGGGTGCCCGGAAGCCCGGCGACCGACGACACGCCGCGGCTGCGGCAGGCGGCGGCGACCGTCGGCTGGGCGTTCCGGGCCTGCTTAACCTGCCAGAAGTCACCGCTCTCATCCGCGGCGTTCGCAGTCACTGGCGGTGTACCAGATGGTCTTCGGCCAGCCCCGCCAGGAAGACCTGCTGGCCTACCTGCTTGAGCGCCTGCCAGCCGGACGAGTTGACGCGCTGATGCGGCAGGCCCGCATCGACCTCATCCCACCCAAAGCCGGGGGCGAGGCCCCGCACGACCGACCGGGCCGGGGAGCCCGGCACCGGCACGCTGGCACGGACCGCAGCGGCGGCTAGTCAGCACCACCGGAATCAGCCGGGCGAACGGCAGCTGCAGGCGCCACAATGAAGGTCAGCCGCGGCTCCGCGGTGAGTTCGGACGTTACCTGCTGTCGTCTCGACCGGGAGACGCACGCATGCTGACTTTCACGCTGAGGTGAGCAGAACTGAACGGAATGCCGGTGAGCGGCTGTGCCGATGCGACTGCGAGACTTGAACAACGCATCGGCGCGATCGCGACGTTCACTGACCTGCGCGCGCTGATCGCCGCGAGCACGTTCTCAGAGCGATGGAAACTTGACGGGGCGTGGGCCGCGGGAGTCCTGGCCGATGCGCTCGGCGATGACTGGCCGGGACGATTCCGGTCGAGATCGCAGCCATACCTGAAGTTCGCGCTCGCTCCGCACCTGCTCCCCCAGCTGGCGTCCACCGTCGAGCTCGCGGCACGTCTGCGGCAGCTGAACGGGTCGCCGGGCCTGACGGACGTCGTCCGGCACATGCGCACCCAGCTGGAGCCGGGAGTCATGGGACACGCGAGCCTCCAGCTTGAGGTCGCGTCTCTGGAGAAAAAGCGAAGCGGCAGCGTCGCCCTCGAAGTAGACCAGGGTCCGGGGCACTGGAAGCCCGACGTGATGCTCTCCCTGGCAGGGTCGGCGGTCGGGGTCGAGTGTCTGCGCCTTGGCGTTGCGGCTGAGATCGCAAGTCACCTGGCGACTCCCGGCAGACCCGAGAAGGCAGTTGACGGGTGGCGCCGGATAGGAGCGAAGATCATCGTCAAGGCCGGCCAGCCAGCTGGAGCCGGGGGCTGGCTTCGATGCGAACTCGACGATGGCATGTTCGCCGGCCAGCCGTGGTTCAGGTCAGCACTCTCGGCGATGTCGCTGCCGGACAAGGCCGCGGTCCTGGCAGAGGGCTCTCGTCAGGCGATGCAGACGACTGGCGGCATTCACGGCGTCGTACTGTCCAGCCCGCCAGCATCTGGCATGCAGGAGCAGGATGAGATGTGTCAGTTGGCGGCGGGCTGCGTCGCGCTGCGGAGACGGCTCACCGCAGGGCGCACGCGTGAGACGTTCATCATCCCCAGCGCGCATGCGGCAACCGCAGAGACGAATGCGTGGACGGAACTTTACGACCACGAGCCAGCATTCCTGGCCTGGGTCCTGCCGACCGTCCACCCAGGTCACAACAAACCATCGCCGACAGAACGGCCGCTGGGAGTTCCCCGATGACAAGTAGCGCGACCGGCGGCATGGGCACGATCGCGATGCGAATCGGGCGGAACGGCAAGAAGGTGTGGCAGGCCGAGCAAGTGTACGGCGGCTTGTTCTGCCCCGGCCCTGACGCGGCCGAGCTTCGGACCTGGGTTGCCGATGACACAGAACTAGGGAAGCGGGTCGCCGACGACTTCGTCAGCACCAGCCGCTGCCCGGCCGGGACGCTGGACCAGCACCTGTTCGCGGTCCAGCTGCGCAAGTTCCCCGACCCCGGCGATGCGCCAAAGCGCAGAGCCGGCCTGGGAAGAGCCTGCCTGTGCCAGGAAAACTCTCATTTCCTGCCGCTCGGCCCCGGTAACGGCGGCGTCCACTGCGGACTCCCGGAGGGCAGACCTCTCAGCGGCCTGTTCTGGACCGCTCATATCACCTGCGACCTGCCGGACCCCGACGCCCCGGGCGACGCTCCGCGGCCACGTCGTCCAAGGCGCCCACGGACAAGCCCCCGGCCATCTTCAGTCCCGCGCTGAGCTTCTCGATGCTTGCCCGGTGACCCCGGCGGCCTTCCGCGCTGGTCGAGCTTCGCCTGCGTGGCCGCCAGGCAAAGCCCGACGGGCTGCCTGCCCGCACTGGCTATCGCCCGAGCAGATAAGGCGGCAGGGCTACTCCTCGTCCAACGCCGCGCGCACTGAGATCCTCGGCCTGCCCTGCATGACGTCGCCAGCCCTGACACTGACCGAGCCCTGGCGAATATCCCTGGCTGACTGTCGTAACCGGCGGATAGCGTTGTGTCATGACCTCGATCATGGAAACGCCGTGGTGACAACCGGGCCTTTCCTGACCCCGGCAGAGCTGAGCGCGATGCTGGCCGACGCGGCGGAGCTCAAGACGCTGGACCCTCGCCGTGTCCCGCTTCCCGGGGTACTGGACACCGACTTCATCCGCACCGGGCTGCACTACCAGGTGGCAAACGGCCTGCCGCCGCGATCTGTGCGCACCGCGCAGGACGGATCGATCCGGTTGTTCATGGAGCACGACACCCTGGCTGAGACAGCGCAGCGGCTGCCGAGATTCGCCGGCCAGCTCGGCGTCCCGGTCGCCGACCTGCGGCGCATCCTCAACGAGGACTGGCTCCCGCATGTTGATGTCGTGCGGCTTCCCGCGCCGCTGCGCGCGGCCGACACACGTGCCCTGGAAGTCCGCGACGCCGACCCGCTGGACTATCCGGCAGCGGCGCTCGCAGCGCTGCTGTCGCCATGCCTGCTGCTCACCCGAAACTACAAGCACTTCGGCGCCCTGGGGGTCCGGACTCACACCCAGGGCCTCGATGGCGTGATGGCCGTAGTCGCGATCAGCATCGGCGACCTGCAGGTACGGGCCGCGGTCATGGTGCCAGCGCTTCCGTTCCGCGCGGCGGCCGCAGGGATGAAGTGGGCGACCGGCCGGATCGGGCCGTGCGCCTGGGTCATCGTGGCGGTGGCTGCGGCCGGCGGTTTCTACTGGTTCTGCCAGCAGCCACCCGAGCGCCGCGAGCGGATCACCGAGGTTGCCGGGCAGGTCAGCAGTCACGTGCTCGGCGAGTACCAGAGAGCTGCCGACGCCGCGCATCAGGCACGCCTGCAGCTACGCGCGTGCATGGTGCCGTCCCCGCAGCACAGAACAACCACCGCCGCGATCATCCGGCAGCTCGCTCTGACACCCGAATCGCTCTCGGCTGCGCAGCTCACCGGACTGCTCGACTCCTCGGTCCGGCCGCCGGTAGCCGAACTGCGCGCCTACCTCAGGGAACACGACGGCACCGTGTTCCACCAGGTCCGCCGCGGGGGATTCGTGCTGGGCTCCCGCTACCAGCTCGCGAGCTGAGCCTGCGCCCGGCAGGGCGGTTATACGTTTGTGACGGTGGGGCGTAGCGGCACCCAGCATGCAGGTGGCTGGACTGCCCGCGGTGAGGAGGTTCGGCTGGCTGCTGATGCTCCTCGCACGGGCATGGACCGACACGTCCTGCCGGTCGGCAGGCCCGTCGTGCTGGATGAGTGGGGATTCCTGGATCTGGCGACGGCAACCGCCTGGTGGGTCTCGCCGGAAGACCGCCCGCGGCCGGTCACCGAGCTTTACGGGCAGGCGGCCAGTTTCGTCCTGCTGGGAGCTGACGGGACCGGGAAGACGGTTGTCCTGACCGGCCTGCGCGCCCGGGAGCCGGGGGCCGTCGAGGTCAACCTCTCGGTGCTGGGCAAAGCCGAGATGCGCCGCGAGCTAGCGGATGCCGCCGCTACCGGCGCGCCGGTTTATGTCGACGCTGTCGATTCGGCTGCGCGCCTGGAACCCGCGGTGTACCGCATCTTGCAGGAACGCCTGGCCACAGCGGAGGCCGCGGGCGTCTCGTGGCGCCTGGCGTGCAGGCCGGCTGCGTGGGATGCGGAGCTTGCCAGCGCGTTCGGATCCTCTGTTCGCCCGTTCCAGGAACTGAGGCTGCTCCCGCTGACCCGCGCCGCTGCCGCTGGCGTCGCAGCCGAGGAGGTCAGCGACCCGGAGGGATTCCTCAACGCTCTCGTCACGGCCGGGCTGGGACGGCTGGCCGCCTCGCCCATGCGGCTCAAGTCGGTTGCCCGCCACTGGAAGGACACCGGTGCGCTGGCCGCCAGTCAGCTCGACGCGATCAGATTCGAGGTCGATCACCTGCTGGAGGACACCAGCAGCCGGCAACCCCGGTCAAGAGTCCCCAGGGACCGGCGCCGGCGCCTGGCTGGGCGCCTGGCGGCCATGACGGTATTCGGCAAGGCCACGCGCCTGACTCTCGACCCACGGCATCTGCCCGGTGCCTTGTATGTCGGCAGCCTGCCGTCGGCTGCGGAGGCAGACGAGCCGGGCAGGCAGGTCACCCAGGCCGATTACGAGGAGGTGCTGGAAACCGCTCTGTTCGATGCCGCCAGCGACTCCGCCGTCGCTTTCCGCCACCAGCAGTACGCGGAGTTCCTGGCTGCCGAATACGTGACCGGCCGACCGATCACCCGCGTCCAGCTGCCCGTGCTGCTGGGCATGACCGGCGACGGCACCATTCCCGGATCGCTCGCCGGGGTCGCCGCCTGGATCGCGGCGCTGTCCCCCGAACTGGCCGGAGATTTTCCTGCCGCAAACGCGCTTGCGCTGGCGAAGACGGGCGTGGAGTTCCCGCCCGCTTACCGGGCCGCCATAGTAGACAGAGTCCTCGCAGGGGCCGGGTCCGGGACCGCCGACCTCCTGCCGGGCCAGGACCTGACAACGCTGGCGCATGCCGGCCTGGAGGTCCAGCTGGCGGATCGTCTTGGCCGCGGTGTGAACCGCCCGGAGGAGTTCTGGTGGATTTCCGTGCTCGCGGCAGCAGGACGCGGCCGGGAGCTAGCAGGTGACCTCGGCCGGCTGCTCGTCGACTTCAGCTGGCCGGCCTGGGCACGGCGGGCAGGGCTGGCCGCCCTCATAGCGCTGGGAGACGACCAGGACTTGCTCTGCATGAAGGCTCTTGCGCGCCTGCCACCAGAGAGCGACCCCGTCGATTCCGTGCTGGCCGACGTGATCGGTGCGCTGTTTCCCAGGCTTATGGGCACCGTCGAGGCCCTCGGCCTGCTCAGGCCGCAGCGCAACACTGGCGCTGTCGGCCCGTACTACGTGCTGCTTGACGGGCTGAGCGCCAGGATCCCGACACCGGACATGCCCGGAGCCCTGTCGTGGGCAGCCGGCCGGGTGCACGACGGGGAGGATGCCTTCGGCAGCCTGATTCCCCTGCTAGTCCGGCGCGGCTGGGACTACGCGGGATCACCAGGCGTGCGGGAGCCCCTCGCGCGGCTGACCGCGGGCCTGGCCAGCCACCCTGGCTGGCCGCGCTGGCCTGAGCAGGATGACCTGCCCTGGCTGGGCCAGGTCTCCGCGGAGCGGAGGGAACTGGCTGTGGCCGTGGCCGCGCACCTGGCGCCAGGCGACGCTTACAGCCTGCTCAAGCTCGGCCTGCTCGACCCGGCTGATCTCAGCTGGCTGCTCAGTGAACTCCCCCGTCTGGCGCCGCCGGCGCGGGACACCGTTGCCCGCTGCGTCTCCCCGCTGGCGCAGCGCCCGGACGCGGGCGCAGCTGACCTCATCCTCGGCATGGACGCTGGCCACCCCGCCTACCCGTACACCAGGTGGCTGCGGGAACCAGTCAGCATCGATTCCGAACCAGCACGGCAGTGGCGGCGTGACCGGCAGCGCGATGCCGACCACGCCCGCCAGCGCGAATCCCGCGCGCGCGAGCGCAGCGCCCGGCTCATGGCAGCTGTCGACGACGCCGCGCGCGACCCCGGGTGCTGGTGGCTCGTGGGCCGGTGGCTTGCAGCTGACGACATCGATAATCCCGAGGCCGTCTTCTCCCATGACCTGACAGCCCGGCCCGGATGGGACCTGCTCACCGAATCGCAGCGCCGGGACGTCGTCGACCTGGGCGTCCGCTTCCTCGCCCTGCACCGGCCTGAGCCGTCGAACTGGGCGGGCCGGGCCACCGTTCCAGCCGACCTGGCTGACCCGGACTGGCAGGGCGTCTACCTGCTCACCACGCTCGCCAGCCACGACCAGGCCCGGCTGGAGTTTCTTGGCACAGCGGTATGGCAGGCGTGGGCTCCGGCGATCGTCGGCGCATGGTGCCCGGCAACTGAGGACGACGTACAGGCCCGCTGCCGGCTTGTCGACCTCATGCCGCCGGGCACACAGGAGGCCATCGCCGCCGCCGCGCTGGCCCACCTCGACGCCATCCAGGAACACGGTGAGTACCCGCAGCCATACGGGCTCTACGCGCACCTGTGCCCGTCTCTTGCGCCCCGGCTCGCCGACCGGCTGCTCGACGGGACCTACCGCGGCAGCCACGCCCGGGTCGTGCTGGGCATGCTGATCAAGCACGCACCGGTGACGGCAGTTACCGTGTGCCGGCAGATTGCCTTCACACCGGGGGCCGACCTCGCGGCAGATGCCCGCCGCGGGCTCGCTGCGCTCATACCGGCCGTCCTAGTCGAAGACCTTCACGCGAACGGCACTGCGCCGGGCGAGATCGCCGAGCTCGCGCCGCACTTCGACGTCAGCCGCCTGAACAACTCTGAGCTGATCATGCTCGGCCGCATGCTGCTGGACTGCGTCCCGTTCTCCGGTGACCCGCCTGCGCGGTTCGGCGTCTTCACGCCCGAGCCAGGCTACGCAGCCCGCAGGAAGCGTGACCTTGTCCTGGCGACGCTGGCTGACCGCGGCCAGGCGGGCTTCTTCGAAGAACTCGCCGGAGACCCCGACCTGGCCGGCCGCCAGACGGTTATCTGGCATCTCCGTCAGGCCAGGTCCAGGGCTATCGACATCAGCTACCCCGGGCTGCCCCCAGACCAGATGCTGCACCTGCTCGGCCGCGCAGACGCCCGCCTGGTCCGACACGACGACGACCTGCTGGAGGCCGTCGTCGCCGGGCTCGATGAACTGCAAATAGAACTGACCCAGCTGCACCAGTACCAGTTCCTGTGGGACAACCCTGGCCCGGAAGGCAGCCCCAAGGACGAGGACGTCATCTCTGACTGGGTCCGCCAGAGACTCCAGGCCAGGCTCCAGAACGCTTTCTTCCAGCGCGAGGCTCAGGTAGCGAGCAAAGGACAGGGAATCGGCACCCGAGTCGACATCGAGGCTACGGTTACCACGGCCACCTACCCTCCCGGCAAGGCCCGTGTCATCGCCGAGGCCAAGCTCGTCACCCACCGGGACCTCATGACTGCCCTGCCCGACCAGCTCGTCCGCCGGTACATGATCCCGACAGCGACTCGCCGGGGCCTCTACCTCGTCTACTGGACTGAGCCAGGCCAGGGCCGGCACAAGGGTCCGCGCGACCGGGCCACCCTCGTGCAGGCGCTTGCAGCGCAGGCCGCCCGGGCGCCTGACCTCGGAGTGGAAGTCCGCGTGTACGTCCTGGACATCAGCTACTCGTAACCACAGTGGCGGTCGCAGTCACCCAGGGCATCGGTGATGCGCTGGTTGGCGGCGGTGGCCTGGCCGTGGATGCAGTTGGCGTACACGCGCAGCAAGACCGCGACACCATGGCCGGCGCGGCGGGCTAGTTCGGTGGCCGGAACGCCGGAGTTCAGCCACAGCGACACGGCCGCATGCGGCAGGTCGTAGGGCCGCCGGGCGAGCGGGCGGGCCTGCCGGGCGACGGTGAGGGCGGCGCTCGTTCCCAGACCTCGCCGTAGCGGTGACGTTCAGCGGCCCGCCGCGCGCGGTGGCGAACACGCGCCTGTCAGCTGCAGTGCCGTACCGCTTGATGTGATTCCAGAACAGATCGCCCAGGACGGGCGGGATGCGGATGCTGCGGGTCTCGTCGGCAGCCCGGTGCCTCAGGCCACGTTCCTGGCGGCTCGCCCCGTCGTCGGTCCAGCAGGTTCCGGCGCGGGGCGCGGGGGTGGCCAGGTCGATGCGGCCCCACCCGGAGTCGGGCAGGACCAGGTCCGGCTCGCGGAGCGCGACGGCCTCGGAGGGGCGCAGCGCGGCGTAGTACAAGCAGCCGAAGAACGCCTCCATGTGCTCGCCGCGCCGCCGCGGATCCCCGCGAGCAGGCCGACGCACCGCTCGACCGGGTTCAGTCCGGCGGCGCGGCCAGCCTCGATGACAGTACCGGGGAAGTCGGTCAGCTCGCCGTGGTGGCGCCAGGGCCTGGCGGTGATCGCTGCGACACCATCGG
>DAHVAR010000246.1 GCA_027314515.1 Actinomycetota bacterium | reverse complement strand
TCGACGCACGAGTACCTGGAGGCCTGTGACAGCTACCTGCCGGCCGCGGGGATCGAGTATTACTACTACGACCAGCTTGGGTCGGGTTTCAGTGACCAGCCGGACGACCCGTCATTGTGGGAGGTCGACCGGTTCGTCGATGAGGTCGAGCAGGTTCGCCGTGCGCTCGGCCTGAGCCGCGACAACTTCGTGCTGTACGGACAGTCCTGGGGCGGGATCCTGGCGATCGAGTACGCGCTCGCGCACCAGCAGCACCTGCGGGGGCTGGTCATCTCCAACATGATGTCGAGCGTCCCGGCATACAACGCTTACGCCGAGCAGGTCCTGATGCCTGCCATGGACCAGGCCGCACTGGCCGACATCAAGTCGATGGAGGCCAACGGGGATACCGATAATCCGCGTTACCTTGAACTCCTGCTCGAGCAGCACTACGTCCACCACGTCCTGCGCATGCCGGCCGCGGACTGGCCTGACCCGGTGCAGCGCGGCTTCGCGCACATCAACCCGGCGATCTACGTGTCCATGCAGGGCCCGAGCGAACTGGGCATCAGCCCCGACGCCAAGCTGGCCGCCTGGGAGCGGACATCTGACCTGCCGCTGATCGAGGTGCCGACGCTGGTTATCGGGGCCAGCTACGACACGATGGACCCTGCGCACATGGAAATGATGGCGAGCTTGCTGCCTCGGGGCCGGTACCTGCACTGCCCGGAGGGCAGCCATCTGGCCATGTACGACGACCAGGCAACGTATTTCGCCGGCCTGATCGAATTCTTGCGGGACCTGGGCGGTCACCCCGAGCCCGTCACCTGAAAGCCCCGCCGGACGCCGGCCTCAGCCTGAGCCTCCGCGCGCTTGTCGCCGCATCGCGGCAGGGACCGGCCCGATACGATAACGATGCTCGCTTGCGCGACCTATCGAGGGCTCAGGGGGTATCGCATGAGCGTGGACATGATCGCTCCGGAGTGGATGCACTCGCAGATCACCGCAGCGGAGTACGAGTCGTGGTCTGAGGAGCAGTGCGCGGGCATCGAGATCGTGGACGGGATGATCGTCGTGAGCCCAAGAGCATCGAAGCGGCACAACCGCCTCGCCCGGATTCTCGCGACGCCCTCGATGCTGCGGCCGGACCGGGCTGGAACGCCGACACCGACTTTGATGTCCGGTTGCAGGACGTACCGCTGACTAACCGCCGTCCTGATGTCGTCGTATACCGGGCTGACACCATCGACATATCGCCCACCCTGCCAGAACACGTATTGCTAGTTGTCGAGATCGTCTCGCCGGGCTCGGAGACCACCGACCGGATCGTGAAGTTCGACCAGTACGCGCGTTCTGGCGTTCCCTTCTACTGGCGCGTGGAACTAACCCTGGCCGGCATCCCGGTCGTATATGTTTACCTGCTGGATTCTGCGAGCAGGCGGTACCGGGATGGTGAGGTATTCACCGGGCTGGTCAAGTCCACCGTGCCGTTCCCGGTCGAGATCGACCTGTCGGGTCCCTGGTAACAGCCACGGGTGCACGCCCGTCCCTCGAGGTAGGGAGTTCGGTGACCTTCTGGTCGCGTATCGCGGTCCGGCCGGCCGAGAGCACCAGACTTGACTCAAATTTCACGGCCTAACCCGCCCAAGCCCTAGCGCCCGAGCCAGGCAGCACCGGCCTGAATTGCTTCGGTCGCTTGAGACCGCCCAGAACAAGTGCGCCGCAGCATTCCCAAGGTGCATCAGTCACCGGCAGGATGTGGCGATGGCAGCTTTAGTCCTAGTGCACAGCCCGGTCACCGGCCCGAGCACCTGGCGCTGGGTCGCCGCTGAGCTTGCTGCGCGCGGCCACCGGGTCACCGTCCCGGCGGTCCCGCCGGCCGCGACCGCGCTGGGCTGGGCCGGCTTCGTCGGCGCTGTCGCTGCGCTGGCGACCGGACCTGGCCACCCGGTCCTCGTCGGCCACAGCGGTGCCGGGCCGCTGCTGCCGCGCATCGCGGTCCGCCTCCGGGCGCAGGCGCTGGTTTTCGTGGACGCCGACATACCGCCGGAGGCGGGTGAGACCACGGTGGTGCCGGATGAGTTCCTGGCCTTTCTGCGAGGGCTGGCCAGCGGCGGGATCCTGCCGCCGTGGTCGCGCTGGTTCGGGCCGGACAGCATGCGTGAGCTGATCCCGGACGACCAGGCGCGCGGGCTCGTCTGCGCCGAGATGCCAGCGCTTCCGCTGTCGTACTTCGAATCTCGCGTGCCGGTTCCGGCCGGGTGGGCCAGCACGCGGTGCGGCTATGTACTGCTGAGCGAGGCCTACGCGGCACAGGCCGCGAGGGCTGCGGCGAGCGGCTGGCCGGTCGCCAGGCTGCCGGGCGCGCACCTCGACATCGTCACCCGCCCCGCGGAGGTCGCGGCCGCGATCCTGACAGTAGCGGGGGAAACGGGCGCTGGGGGGTCGGGCGCGGGGGAGCCGGTGGCGGAGGGAGCGGGCTAGCTCAGGCCTGCTCGGTGAGCTGCCGTGACAGGTCGGCAGCGGCCCGTGCGACCGGGCCGCTGAGCTTGCGGCCAGGCGCCTGCCCGAGCCGGCTGACCGGGCCGGACACGCACAGGGCGGCGAGCAGCGCTCCGTCGCGTAGCACCGGGGCGCTCACGCTGGCGACGCCAGGCTCCCGCTCGGCCACGCTGGCGGCCCAGCCACGGCCGCGCACGGCGGCAATCTCGGCCTGCCGCGGCACCGCTGCATCGGCACTGGCCGCGTTGCCTGCACCGGCCGCGTTGCCCGCACCGGCTGCGTTGCCTGCACCGGCCGCAACGCCGGGTGCCCAGGCCAGCAGCACCTTGCCGCCAGAGCCCGCCTCGAGCGGGAGCAGCGCGCCGACCGGGACGCTATCGCGCAGGCCAGTGCCCGCGTCCCTGGCGGCGATGCACAGCCGGTGATCGCCGGACCGTACGTAGAGCTGGACGCTCTCGCCAGTTTCGCGGTGCAGCCGGTCCAGTACCGGACCGGCCAGGCTGGCCAGGTCAAGTTCCGGGCCGGCCACCGCCGCGAGCTCGGTCAGCCGCGGCCCGAGGCGGAAGGCGGCAGCCGCCGGGCCAGCGGCAGGGTCCCTGGCAACGAGCCGGTGCGCCTCGAGCGCGACCAGCAGCCGGTGCGCGGTCGGCCGGGGCAGGTTGCTGGTCTCGGCCAGCCAGCGCAGCGACCGGGGCCCGCCGGACAGCAGGTCGAGCAGGGTGACGCAGCGGTCAAGCACGCCAACTCCGGTGACCCGGCTAGCGCCGGGCTCAGGGTGCTGTATGCTGTCCATGATCCGAACAGCGTATCTCAATATTTGAGACAATGCCACGGGTAACTGAGCGACAACGTCAGGACGAGGCCAGGCTTGGCCCGCCATCGGGTCCGGCATCCGGCCCCGGTCGCGCGAAGGATCGAGACGGACATGACAGCACGCCTGTTTGACAAGGTCTGGGACCGCCACGTCGTGGCTAGCCCTGACGGCGAGCCTCCGCTGCTCTACATTGACCTGCACCTGGTTCACGAGGTCACCTCGCCGCAGGCGTTCGAGGGCCTGGCACTTGCCGGCCGCCGGGTGCGGCGGCCGGACCTGACCGTCGCCACCATGGATCATGACGTCCCGACGACCGGGCTCGACCCGGTCACCGGTGACGGCGTCATCGCCGACCCGCTCGCGGCCGAGCAGATAGCCCGGCTGCGCGCCAACTGCGCGCAGCACGGGATCACCCTGCACGGCCTCGGCAGCAGCCAGCAGGGCATCGTGCACGTGATCGGCCCGCAGCTCGGCCTCACCCAGCCCGGTATGACCGTGGTCTGCGGTGACAGCCACACCTCGACCCATGGCGCGTTCGGCGCGCTGGCCTTCGGCATCGGCACTACCGAAGTCGAGCATGTGCTTGCCACCCAGACGCTGCGGCAGGCGAAGCCGAAGGCGATGGCGGTGACGGTCGAGGGTGAGTTGCCGGCCGGCTCCACGGCCAAGGACCTGGTGCTCGGCATCATCCGCGCGCTCGGGGTGGGCGGCGGCGCCGGATCAGTCATCGAGTACCGCGGTGCCGCCATCCGCGCCCTGACGATGGAAGGCCGGATGACGGTCTGCAACATGTCCATCGAGGGCGGGGCGCGGGCCGGGATGATCGCGCCCGACGACACCACCTTCGCTTACCTGGAAGGCCGGCCGCACGCACCCAAGGGCGCCGCGTTCGAGCGGGCGCTGGCCGACTGGCGGTCGCTGGCCACCGACGACGGCGCGGAGTTCGATAAGGAGATCCGGGTCGACGCCAGTGCGCTGCGCCCGGCGGTGACCTGGGGCACCACCCCAGCGCAGTCGGTATCGATCGATGATGTCGTACCGGAGCCGGACTCGGCGGCCACGCCAGCGGCCCGGCAGGCCGCGCAGCGGGCGCTGACCTACATGGACCTGAAGCCAGGCACGGCCATCCGGGACATCGCGGTAGACACGATCTTCATCGGCTCCTGCACCAACGGCCGGCTGGAGGACCTGCGCGCCGCCGCGGCGGTGATCCGCGGCCGGAAGGTGCACCCGGGCGTTCGCGCGCTCGTCGTCCCCGGCTCGGCGCTGGTCAGGGCGCAGGCTGAACAGGAGGGGCTGGACAAGGACTTCGCGCAGGCCGGCTTCGAGTGGCGGTCAGCGGGGTGCTCGATGTGCCTGGGCATGAACGGCGACATCCTCGCACCCGGCGAGCGCTCCGCCTCGACCAGCAACCGGAACTTCGAAGGCCGCCAGGGCCCCGGCGGGCGCACCCACCTTGTCTCGCCCGCCGTCGCCGCGGCGACAGCGATCGCCGGCCACTTCGCCGCGCCGGCAGACCTTTAAGGAAACGGGGATTTTCGATGAGCGGACTTAGGCAGGTCATCGGGCGTGGCGTGGTGGTTCAGCGCAGTGACGTGGACACCGATCAGATCATCCCGGCCGCCTGGCTGAAGCGGGTCGAGCGGACCGGCTTCGGCGCGGGCCTGTTCGAGGCCTGGCGCGCTGACCCGGAGTTCCCGCTGAACCAGCCGGGCGCCGACCGGGCCAGGGTGCTGCTGTCGGGATCCAACTTCGGCTGCGGCTCGTCCCGTGAGCACGCGGTCTGGGCACTGCAGGACTACGGCTTCCAGGCCGTGGTGGCACCAAGCTTCGCCGACATCTTCCGCGGCAACGCGATCAGCTCCGGGCTGGTGCCGGCGCAGGTGACCGAGGAGGCGGCTGCCCGGCTGGATGCCGCGCTGGCAGCGGCACCAGACGCCGAGGTGGTCGTCGACGTGGCCGAGCGGACCGTCTCGGTGGGCAGCGGGGTGATCGAGCCGTTCGAGCTTGCCGACTATGCCCGGTGGCGGCTGCTCGAGGGGCTGGACGACATCGGGCTCACACTGCGGCATGAGGACGAGATCGCCGTCTTCGAGCAGCGCCGGGCAGCGCATCTGCCGTCAGTATCCGGGTCTGCCAGCGGCTAGCGCGGGCAATGCGGTATGGTGGTCAGGCGAACTACCGGCCAGTGCCCGCGATGAGGCGGGCCGCCCGCAACGAGGCGGGTCCCGAGCAGTGCGTGCACCGGGCAGCGCGTACCGGGACGCCAGGGCAAGCCAGTTCACATGAGCCAGATCACATGAGCCAGGCAGGATCACCGGTGAGCCTCCGTCAGCACCTCGTACTTATTATCACGTAGCGCGAACCCGCTCCGGGCTCGCGCTACTACCTCCTCTGCCAGACGGCAAGGAGGTTTTTTGTTGGACCGGAAACCAGGCACAAGCTAAAAGGAGCTAGTCGTGCAAGAGCTCACCGGAGCCCAGGCACTCGTCCGCAGCCTCGAGCAACAGGGTGTCGAGGTAGTTTTCGGGCTTCCCGGCGGGACCATCCTGCCGACTTATGATCCGCTGCTGTCGTCGTCGCTGCGGCATGTCCTGGTCCGGCATGAGCAGGGCGCCGGCCATGCGGCGGAAGGTTACGCGTGGGCGACCGGCCGGCCCGGTGTCTGCATGGCTACCAGCGGCCCTGGCGCGACCAACCTGGTCACCGCGCTGTCGGACGCCTACATGGACTCGGTGCCGATGGTCGCGATCACCGGGCAGGTCGGAACCAGCCTGATCGGCAGCGACGCGTTCCAGGAAGCCGACATCACGGGCATCACGCTGCCGATTACCAAGCACAGCGAACTGGTCACCGACGTGGCGCGGATCCCCGCCGCGATCGCCGAGGCGTTCCACGTTGCCACCACCGGGCGACCCGGCCCGGTCCTCATCGACGTGCCCAAAGACGTTCAGCAGGCCACCGGCCCGTGGTCCTGGCCACCGGTCATGGACCTGCCCGGCTACCAGGTGCCGGGGCCGCCGAGCCTGACCGCCATCAGTGCCGCGGCCGCGCTGCTGGTGCGGGCCCGCCGGCCGGTGCTGTATGTCGGCGGCGGCGTGATCAAGTCCGATGCGCACGCGGACCTGCTCCGGCTGGCCGAGCTCTGCCAGGCACCGGTGACGACCACGCTGATGGCCAGGGGCGCGTTCCCCGATGCTCACCCGCTGGCTCTCGGGATGCCGGGCATGCATGGCACCTACCCGGCCGTTGCCGCATTGCAGGAAGCGGACCTCGTGGTCGCGCTCGGTGCCCGGTTCGACGACCGGGTCACCGGCAGGCTGGCCGACTTCGCCCCGCGGGCCACGATCGTGCATGCGGACATCGACCCGGCTGAGGTCGGCAAGAACCGGGCGGCGGACGTCGCGATCATCGGTGACCTGCGGCTCACCATGGCGGCCCTGGCTGACGCGGTGGCCGCGGCCCTGCCGGACGGCCCGGACGGCAGGCAGCCGCTGGCCGGCACCGCGGACTGGCTGGCTGTGCTCGACAGCTGGAAGCGGCAGTTCCCGCTGCGCTACACCCAGGACAGCGATGGGCCGCTGAAGCCGCAGTACGTGACCGAGCGGCTGTCCGCGCTGACTGGCGGCGAGGCGATCATCGTGGCGGGCGTCGGCCAGCACCAGATGCACGCGGCCCAGCACTACTCCTTTACGCGGCCGCGCAGCTGGATCAACTCCGGCGGCGCGGGCACGATGGGCTTCGCGGTCCCGGCCGCGATGGGCGCGCAGGTGGGCCGGCCGGGCGAGCTCGTCGTGGCGATCGACGGCGACGGCTGCTTCCAGATGACCGCGCAAGAGCTCGCCACCTGCGCTATCGAGAAGATCCCGATCAAGGTGCTGATCTTCAACAACGGCTTCCTCGGCATGGTCAGGCAGTGGCAGGAGCTGTTCTACGACGAGCGCTATTCCTCGGTCGAGCTCGGTACCGCGATCCCCGACTACGTGAAGCTGGCCGAGGCCTACGGCTGCGTCGGGTTGCGCTGCGAGCGGCCGGACGAGGTGGACACGGTGCTGGACAAGGCGCTCGCCAGAACCGACGTGCCGGTGGTGGTCGACTTCCGGACGCACGACCGGGAGGGCGTCTTCCCGATGGTGCCGGCCGGGCGGGCGAACGACGAGATCGTGCTGGGCCCGGAGTTCAGCGCAGACGAGCAGCGCGCGGCGACGCGCCGGGAGATGGAGATCTGATGAGCACGCACACGCTGGCGGTGCTGGCGGAGAACAAGCCCGGAGTTCTGTCGCACATTGCCGGCCTGTTCTCCCGGCGCGCGTTCAACATCTCCTCACTCGCGGTAGGCCCGACGCAAGATGAGCGGGTCAGCCGGTTCACGATCGTCGTGGACGGCGCGTCGACCCCGGTCGACCAGGTCTGCAAGCAGCTGGAGAAGCTAGTCCGGGTGCTCAAGGTCGTCGAGTTGTCCGACGGCGCCGCGGTGGAGCGCGAGCTCGCCCTGATCAAGGTCCGGGTCGATCCCGCGGTGCGCGGTCAGCTACTCGAGGTGGCCGGCGTGTTCGGCGCCAGCGTCGTTGACATGAGCCCGACCACCCTGGTGCTCGAGGCAGTGAGCAGCCCGGCCAAGCTGGACGCGCTGCTGGCGATGCTCGACTCCTACGGCACGTGCGAGCTGGTCCGCACCGGACGTATCGCGCTGGCGCGCGGCGCCGGCGTGATCACCGATGACGGGCCGGCCCTCACCGCAGTTCCCGAGCCAGCTGACACTGCCGCCTGAATCCCCGTTCCCGCCCGGAAGATTTTCGAGAGGACGCCTCACCATGGCCACCGTTTACTACGACACCGACGCGGACCTCGGCCTGATCCAGGCCCGCAAGATCGCCGTGCTCGGCTACGGCTCGCAGGGCCACGCGCACGCTCTCAGCCTGCGCGACTCCGGCTGCGACGTGCGGGTCGGGCTGCCCGAGGGCTCCCGCTCGCGCCAGCGCGCCGAGGCCGCCGGGCTGGAGGTGACCACGCCCGAGGCAGCCAGCGCGTGGGCCGACGTCATCATGGTGCTCACCCCGGATACCACCCAGCGCAAGCTGTTCGCCGAGGCGATCGAGCCGAACCTGCGGCCGGGCGACGCGCTGTTCTTCGCGCACGGGTTCAACATCCACTTCGGTTACATCACCGCGCCCGGCACTGTGGACGTGGCGATGGTCGCGCCGAAGGCGCCCGGCCACCTGGTCCGGCGGCAGTACGAGGAGGGGCATGGCACCCCGGTGCTGGTGGCGGTCGCGCAGGACGCCACCGGCAATGCCTGGGAACTGGCCAAGTCGTATGCCGCCGCGATCGGCGGGACGAAGGCCGGCGCGCTGGTCACCACGTTCCAGGAGGAGACCGAGAGCGACCTGTTCGGCGAGCAGGCGGTGCTGTGCGGCGGAGTGACCGCCCTGGTCAACGCGGGCTTCGAGACTCTGGTGAACGCTGGCTACCAGCCGGAGGTCGCCTACTTCGAGTGCCTGCACGAGCTGAAGCTCATCGTCGACCTCATGTACGAGGGCGGCGAGTCGTGGATGCGCTACTCGGTCAGCGACACCGCCGAGTACGGGGACCTCACCCGCGGCCCGAAGGTGATCGGGGATGCGACGAAGCAGGCGATGGCCCAGTTGCTGGCCGACATTCAGGCTGGCGAGTTCGCCCGCGAATGGGTGGCCGAGGATGACGCGGGCAGGCCGAACTTCGCCAAGCTGCGGGATGAGGCAAGGGCGCACCAGATCGAGCAGGTCGGCAGGCCACTGCGCAAGATGATGAGGTGGCTCAACTCCGCCGCGAAGGAGATGGACGAGTAATGGCCGGTGAGGTAACTCCAGGCGAGGTAGCTCCCGAGGGGAGTCACGCCGACGGGAAGCACGCGTCGCACCCGGCGCGGACGCACGTCATCACCCACCTGCCCGGTGACGGCGTCGGGCCGGAGGTGACCGACGTGGCGCGAGCCTGCGTCGACGCGGTCGCGGCCCGGCATGACTTCCACGTCGACTGGCGCAGCTGCCACCTCGGCGGCAAGCACTACCTGCAGACCGGCGAGGTGCTGCCCGACGCGACGCTAGAGGAACTGCGCAAGTCCGATGCCATCCTGCTCGGCGCGGTCGGCACTCCGGAGGTGCCGCCGGGCGTGCTCGAGCGCGGGCTGCTGCTGCGCCTCCGGTTCGAGCTCGACCTGTATGTCAACCTGCGGCCGTCCAAGCTCCGGGCGGGCGTGGGCGGCGCGGTCGGCAAGCACGAGCTGTCCGACCTGGACTTCGTCATCGTGCGGGAGAACACCGAGGGCCTGTACGCGGGGGCCGGCGGCAGCGTGCACCGGGGTACGGAGTTCGAGGTGGCGACCGAGGAGTCGCTGAACACCCGGGCGGGCGTTCGGCGCTGCGTGCGCTACGCTTCCCGGCTCGCGGCCTCCCGGTCCGGGCGGCTCACCCTGGTGCACAAGACGAACGTGCTCACGCACGCTGGTGACCTGTGGTTCCGGATCGCCCGTGAAGTGGCGGCCGAGGACGGCGTCGAGCTCAGCTACGCGCACGTCGACGCCGCCTGCCTGTGGATGGTGGACGACCCGAAGCGCTTCGACGTGATCGTCACCGACAACCTGTTCGGCGACATCATCTCCGACCTCGGCGCGGCGCTGACCGGCGGCCTTGGCTACGCGCCGAGCGGCAACCTGAACCCTGACCGCACCGGTCCGTCGATCTTCGAGCCCGTTCACGGATCGGCGCCGGACATCGCCGGCCTGGGCCTGGCCAACCCGGCGGGTGCCGTGCTGTCGGCCGGCTTGATGCTGTCGCACCTGGGTGAGGAAGCGGCGGCGGCCGAACTGGACGCCGCGGTGAGCGCGGTACTGGCGGCCGGGGTGCCGGCCAGCACGGCGCTATGGCGGGAGCAACTGCTTGCCGAGCTCGGAGGAGCCAGGTGAGTGCAGGGCGCGGCGCCGGCCAGCCGGTCGCCGGGGTACCGGCCGCGCCGAAGGTCGAGATCTATGACACGACGCTGCGGGATGGCTCGCAGCAGGTCGGGCTCGACCTCACGGTGGCCGACAAGATGCGGGTGGCGCTGGCACTGGACGCGCTCGGCGTGGACGTGATCGAGGGCGGCTGGCCGGGCTCCAACCCGAAGGACGCCGAGTTCTTCGAGCGCGCCAAGCGGATGGAGTTCACCAGCGCGACGCTGGCCGCGTTCGGCGCGACCAGGCTGCCGGGGCGCCACGTGGCGGACGATGCGTCGCTGGCGGCCCTGCTGGCCGCGGAAACCCCGATCGTGACGCTGGTCGGCAAGTCGTGGACGCTGCACGTGGACGAGGCGCTGCGGACCAGCCGGGCGGAGAACCTGGCGATGGTCGCCGATTCGGTGGCCTACATGGCGGCGGCCGGCCGGCGGGTGGTCTTCGACGCCGAGCATTTCTTCGACGGCTACCGCGCCGACCGGGGATATGCGCTGGAGGTCCTGGCCGCTGCCGCCGACGCCGGGGCTGACACCCTGGTGCTCTGCGACACCAACGGCGGGACGCTGCCCGATGACGTGGCCCGGATCGTGGCAGAGGTGGCGGACCGCTCCCGGACGGCAGTCGGCGTGCACTTCCACAACGACGCCTCGTGCGCGGTGGCCAACTCCGTGGTCGCGGTTGCGGCCGGCAGCCTGCACGTGCAGGGCGCGGCGAACGGCTACGGCGAGCGGTGCGGCAACGCCGACCTGTTCTCGGTCATCGCCAACCTGGAGCTCAAGCGCGGCCACTCGCTGCTGCCCGACGGCCGGCTGGCCGCGCTCGCGACGACCGCGCGGACCATCGCGGAGGTAGCCAACCTGCCGTTCGAGGCCCGCCAGCCGTACGTCGGGGCGGCTGCCTTCGCCACCAAGGCCGGCTTGCACGCGTCCGCGATCGCGCGGCGGCCGGACGCGTACTCGCACGTCGACCCCGCTACCGTCGGGAACAGGGCGCAGGTGCTCGTCAGCGAACTCGCCGGACGGAGCAACGTGCTGGCCAAGGCCGCTGAGCTCGGGCTCGACCTGTCAGCCGATCCGGGCCTGGCCGGGCGGGTACTCGAGCGGATCAAGGAAGCCGAGCACCGGGGCTACGCCTTCGAGGCAGCCGACGCCTCGTTCGAGCTGCTGGTCCGCCGGAGTGCGGGGGTTCTGCCAGCCTGGTTCGAGCTTGAGGGCTACCGTGTCGTCATCGAGCGGGTGAGCGGGGGGTTCCGCGGGGTCGTCCCCACGGGCCAGCACGAGGCCGACCGCAGCGAGGCGATCGTCCGGCTGCGGCTCGGCAGCGACCGCATGGTGGCGGTCGGCGAGGGCGTCGGACCTGTGCACGCGCTCGACCAGGCGCTGCGCCGCGCGCTGTCTGAGGTGTATCCGGAGCTGGCCGGGATTCACCTGATCGACTACAAGGTCAGGATCCTCGATGGCCGGGCCGCCACCAGCGCGGTTACCAGGGTGATGCTGACCTCTGCGGACGGCGGCGGCGAGTGGACCACGGTCGGCGTTTCCGACGACATCGTGACCGCGTCCTGGGAGGCGCTGACCGATGGGGTGGCCTACGGCTTGCTGCGGGCCGGCGCTGAGCCGCTCCCGGAGGACCAACTATCGCACTCGGAGGCTGTCTGATGAATTACCCTTCCCAACCCGCTCAGCGGGCCAACCTGCCCCGGCCGCGGTCCGGCCCGCTCACCACCGGCCCGTCCCGCGCTGCCGCCAGGGCCATGCTGCGGGCGGTCGGCCTGTCCGAGGACGACTTGCAGCGGCCGCAGGTCGCGGTGGCCTCGTCCTGGAACGAGGTGACGCCCTGCAACGTCCACCTCAACGGGCTCGCCGCGGCGGCTAAGGAGGGCGTGCGCCAGGCTGGCGCGGTGCCGCTGGAGTTCGGCACCATCGCGGTGTCCGACGGCATCTCGATGGGCAGCGAGGGCATGAAGGCCTCGCTGGTCAGCCGTGAGGTCATTGCCGACTCGGTCGAGCTGATGGTGAACGCCGAGCAGTTCGACGCGATGGTCACGATCGCCGGCTGCGACAAGTCGCTGCCGGGCATGCTGATGGCCTGCGCGCGGCTGGACATCCCGGCCGCCTTCCTGTACGGCGGCACCATCCTGCCGGGCTGGGCGCACGGCAAGCCGCTGACGATCCAGGACGTGTTCGAGGCCGTCGGCGAGCACGCGGCTGGCACCATGTCGGACGCCGGCCTGCTCGCCGTCGAGCGCGCCGCGTGCCCGGGGGCCGGTTCGTGCGCGGGAATGTACACGGCGAACACGATGTCGGCATGCGCCGAGGCACTCGGCATGACGCTGCCCGGTGAGGCCTGCGCGCCGGCCGTCTCTGCCGAACGCACCGATCTGGCCCGGCGCACCGGCGAGGCGGTAGTGCGCGCCCTGGCGGCCGGGCTGCGACCGCGGCAGATCATGACGCGGGCCGCGTTCCTGAACGCCGCCACCGTGGTGATGGCTACCGCCGGGTCCACGAATGCGGTACTGCACCTGCTGGCGATAGCCCGCGAAGCGGGCGTCGAGCTGACCCTGGATGACTTCGACGAGGTCAGCCGCCGCACGCCGGTGATCGCGTCCATGCGGCCATCGGGCCTTTACATCATGAGCGAGCTCGACCAGGCAGGCGGCGTTCCGGTGATCCTTAAGGAGCTGCTGTCGGCCGGGCTCATCGACGGCGACGCGCTCACGGTGAACGGTAAGACGCTTGGCGAGAACGTAGCCGACGCGTTCGAGCCGGACGGGAAAATCGTCCGGCCGGTCAAGGACCCGTTCAAGGCGGACGGCGGGCTGGCCGTGCTACGGGGGTCGCTGGCCCCGAACGGCGCGGTCGTGAAGACTCCCGGCATCGAGGCACTGCGGTTCACCGGCACCGCCCGGGTGTTCGAGCGCGAGGAAGATTGCTTCGCGGCCGTTACCGCGGGCCGGGTCAGCAAGGGCGACGTCCTGGTCATCCGGTACGAGGGCCCCAAGGGCGGCCCTGGCATGCGGGAAATGCTGGCAGTGACCGCGGCGATCAAGGGCGCCGGGCTTGGCAAGGACGTGGCGCTGCTGACCGACGGCCGGTTTTCCGGCGCGACGTTCGGCGCCTGCGTGGCCCACGTCGCCCCGGAAGCATGGGAAGGCGGTCCTATCGCGCTGGTTGCTGACGGCGACCCGATCGTGCTCGACGTCGTGGAGCGGCGACTTGACCTGCTGGTCGACGAGCCCGAACTGCAGCAGCGGCGAGCTGACTGGAAGCGCCCCGCGCCGAACTACACGACCGGCGCGCTGGCCAAGTACGCCGCGCTGGTGTCCGGCGCGGATCGCGGCGCCGTGTGCACGGTTCCGGCAAGCTGAGGCGGGGCCAGCGCCTTCGCCCGGTTGAGAAGCGCCTTCGGCGGTGAGCGGCCGACGACCGGCCCGGTGGGTGGCCTGAACCCGGCCAGGGCATGCTGGCAGCGATACCCACAGTGACTGCCGGCCGTTCAGCAGTGGTGCTGGCCGGCATCTGGCCTACTCGGGAGGGCATCGTGTCAGTCGTCGCCGGCGTTGCCGCGCGGTCGGCCGTGCCGGGGATCCGGATCACGGTCGATACGCGCGGCGCTTCGCTGGCGCCGATGATGTGGATGTTTATCGCCATACTGGTCACTTTTCTCATCACGCGGAGCGTGACGCGGCTGATCCGGTCCGGGCGCGGCGCTCGCGCTGGGCTTGGCAACTTCCGTATCTATGGAGTGCACGTCCACCATCAGGTCTTCGGCATAGTGATCATGATCGGCAGTGGAATCGCCCTGGTGTCCGCGACGCCCCGCGGTGCCGCATTGGATGCCGCGGCGGCCATCTTCGGAGTGGGCGTCAGCCTGACCATGGACGAGTTCGCGCTATGGCTCCATCTGGAGGACGTGTACTGGGCAGAGGAGGGCCGGAAGTCGGTCGATGCTATCTTCTGCGTCCTGGCGGTGACCGGCGCGCTGATTGGGGGAGCGAGCTTCCTGTCGGGCCGCTTCGGCACGGCCGCCTGGTGGTCCTCGGCCGCCGCCCTCACCGCAAGTCTGGTGCTGAGTCTGGTGTGCCTGCTCAAGGGCAAGATAACCACCGGCGTCGTCGGCATCATGATCGGCGTGGTCGCGCTCGTCGGTGCGGTGAGGCTGGCTAAGCCCGGGTCGTGGTGGGCTACGCGCCGCTACGCCAGCCGGCCGCGGCGCGCGGCGCGCGCGGCCAGCAGGTACGGCCCGCGCTACCATCAGCGCTGGAATCGGTTGCGGGACATAGTCGCCGGCGCCCCTTCCGAGGAGGGCCCGCGCTAGCACCTTCTCCGCTGTGACGAGGGCTGGATGTCCGTCCGGGACTAACGGCTGCGGCGCTCGCAGGTGCAGGACGCGGTCAGCTGGTCTTGATGGAGAAATTGGTGAAGCTGAACGTCGCCGGCCCGTTGCCGGTCGACACCATCTCGGCGCCGTAGTCGATCTGGCCGAGCGTGGAGCGGCCGGCTATCCAGCCTCGTGCCATGACCCAGTCAAGGAACTGAAGCAAGTTCAGGGTTCCGGCGGAGAAGTTCACGTCCGCCACGAAGGCGATGTAGTGGCCGCTCCGCCACACCTGAAAGGCTCGCCCGCCGATGGTGGCGCTCGCCCGGACCGAGCCGGACGGGACCTGATGGACGGTGTTCGTCCAGATCATGATCTCGGTCGAGCCGGAGCGGGCGACGCCGTTGATCCAGATGTCGTAGGCGTCCTCGTAGATCCCGGTGCCCGGTCCAGTCTCGGCGAACGTGCTTGAGATCGAGCGGAACGAACTGATCGCGGGTTCGCTGAAGTTCCGCTGGACGTCGGGGTAGGTCTTCACGACGCCGTCGCCGCGGCCGTTGTTCATGTCGGCGACCACGAACCAGTTGCGGTACGAGCATGCGTAGAGCGTCTGCGTCACGCTGTAGCGGCCGGCGTTCCACATGTTGTTGTCCAGGTAATAGGTGCCGTCGCTCCAGCCGGCCGTCGGCTTCGACGTCGCGAACTGCGGCCTCGTGCAGTCACCGGGGGGCGGGGACAGAGGGGGCGGGGACAGAGGGGGCGGGGATAGCGCAGGCGCTGGCCCGGACGGTGCCGCTGACGCAGGCGCGGTCGCCGAACGACCGTGGGCCTGATCGGCCCGGTCCGAAGCGCCGTTTTTGCCCACGTGGCTGGCGGCGACCGAGCGAGCGCCGCGGCCATGCCAGTTGGTCAGCTCACGGACTGTCGCGACCGCCCCCGCGGACAGCAGCACGGCCGCGAAGGCCGCGCCAGCGATCAGGTCGCGCCGCCTCGAGGCCAGCCGGTGGCGTCGGCGCGGCTCAGCGCCGTCGTCATGGCGCTTGGCGTGCCCGGCAGCCATGGTAGGGATTTTCCCCCGCACCGCAGGTGGCGAACGCGGCCGAGCGCGAGACCCCGTTACGCCCGTTACCTTCGGGAATCAGGCGACCCGTGACACATGTTGGAAACAATGCTGAGTCACACTGATCCATGTTCCCCATGGCCAAACCCGGATAACTGAATGCTGGCTGCTACCTGAGAGGTGTACAGGAAGTGACCGAGACCACAATCGCGGGTGACGCCGCGGTGATCGAGGCCGATGTTCGCGAAGGCACCTACGGCGACAGGATCGCCACCATCGAGCCCGGCGGTGCCGAGTACATACCGCTCAGTGAGCGGCACGGCAAGCCACTCCAGCAGTTCTGGACCTGGGTCTCGCCGAATATGGAATTCGCCACAGTCTTCGTGGGCGTCATCGGCGTGTGGTACTTCGGCCAGTCGTTCTGGATGGCCTCGCTCGCGATCGTCCTTGGCACCGCGCTCGGCTCGATCTCGATGGGCGCGCTGGCCGCACGCGGCCCGTTGTTCGGCGTGCCGCAGATGGTGCTGTCCAGGATCGGCTTCGGCTGGCTCGGCAACATCCTGCCGGCCGGCGTCAACTCCCTGGTCGCGGGCGTCGGCTGGTTCGCGGTCAACAGCGTCAGCGGCGCGTTCGCGCTGAACGCGCTCCTCGGCTGGAACACCAAGCTGTGCCTGCTGATCATCGTCGTGGTGCAGCTAGCCGTCGCGTTCTTCGGGCACAACCTGGTGCACGCATTCGAGCGCTGGTCCTTTCCCGTGCTGGTGCTGGTGTTCCTGATCGCGGCTGTGGTGATAGCAGGCAAATCGCACCCGGGTGCGCACGTCGCCGGGGTGCCCGGCGGCTGGCTGATCACTTTCGGCGCGGCGTTCGGCTACGCGGCCGGCTGGAACCCCTACGCCAGCGACTACACCCGTTACCTGCCCAGGGATACCAACCGGAAAGCCACGGGCATGTGGGCAGGCCTCGGCGTCTTCATCTCCTGCGTGGTACTTGAGGTAGTCGGAGCCGCCGCAGCCACCATCACGAGCGCGACCAAGTACTCCGGCAACCCCACCGCGGGCTTCGTCAGCCACCTGCCATCCGCCATCGCGGACGCCACGCTGCTGGCGATCGCTCTCGGTGCGATCTGCGCGAACGCCCTGAACGTGTACTCGGGCTCGATGTCGTTCCTGGCGCTCGGGATCAAGCTGCCCCTCACGCTGCGGCGGGCAATAGTCGCCATCGTCTTCGGCATCGCCGGCTTCTTCCTGGCGCTGTCCGGGCTCAGCGACGCCGGCACCAGGTACAACAACTTCCTGCTGGTCATCGCGTACTGGATCGGTCCCTGGCTGGGCGTCTTCTTTGCCGATCAGTTCTTGCGGCGCGGCAAGCGGGTGGACGGGCTGCTGTTCGACCGCAGGCACAACTCGTGGGCGGGGTTCGCCGCGATGGCCATCGCGATGGGCGTGTCGATCTGGCTGTTCGCCAACCAGACGGACTACGTGGGTTTCCTGCCCACGCACTACCCGGCTCTCGGTGACCTGACCTTCGAGGTCGGCTTCGTCCTGGCCGTACTGCTCTACACCCTGTTCTTCAAGCTGCAGGGCGAGAGCAAGGTACAGGAGCGGCTGGTGATTCCGGGAGAGACGGCCCTGTCCCCGGCGGAGTAGCGGACCCCCGGCTGGCCGCCGGCGGGCTCGCTGCCCGGCCTCTGGACGTCCCGGCACCAGGTCACGCCGCGTAGCTCCAGCCCTGCTACTACAATCATGTAGAGCCCGGCTGGACACGGCGACCGGACAGCCTCCGGACCAGATCCGAGTGCCGACTCGGATCGAAGTGCCGGAGAGAGCCCGTTTCCTGCTGCCGGACCACGCCCGGCGGGTGCGGAGGGCGGGACAGGAGATTTATGAGCTACGTGGACGAGCGGCCACCCAGCGTGAGCACCAGGCGCGCGGCCGGGGAGCTTGAGGCCGCCGCGCTGGCCGTGCTGCAGTCGGCGGGCTCAGCCATGACGCCGGCGCAGGTCCGGGATTCGCTCGACGGCGACCTTGCGTACACGACGGTTGTGACGATCCTCTCCCGGCTGCACGCCAAGGGCGTGCTCACCCGGCTGCGATCCGGGCGGGCGTACTCGTACGCGCCCGTCGCTGATGAGCCAGGGCTCGCGGCCCGCCGGATGCGCGGGGTCCTCGATGCCGAGGCGGACCGGGAAGTGGTGCTCGCCCGGTTTGTCTCCGTCCTCACGCCCGCGGACGAGGAAGTGCTGCGCCGGATGCTCACCGGCCAGGAGAACCCGGACGCCGGATAGGCCGCCGACATGCGCGTGCTGATCTATCTCCCGCTGGCGCTGTCCATGCTGGCCGCCGTCGGCGCGTGGCCGCTGGCCGAGCGGCTGCCGCCGCGGACCGCGACATGGCTGCTGACGGTCAGCGCGGTCGTCATGGCGGGATCAAGCTGCGTAGTGCTGGGATTGCTCGCGATGACGGCGGCCATCCGCCTTCCGGCCATAGCTGCGTTCGGCGGCATGTCGCTTCGCACCGTTACCCACCTGGACCCGGCACCGCTGCCGGTGGGCGTCATCGCGGCCGGCTTGTTCGGTGTGGCGGCCCTTGCCGTAGCGCGAGCCGCGTGGCTGCGCACCGTGGCGCTGGTAGGCGCGCGACGGGACGCGGGCCGCCTGACGGACGACGGGCAACTGGCCAACGATGGCCAGGTTGTCACGGTTGCCGATGACAATGCCGACGCCTACGCGGTTCCCGGCTTGCCAGGAAAGATCGTGGTGACGTCCGGAATGCTCGAGGTTCTCAGCGAGGCTGAGCGCGAGGTCCTGCTGGCCCACGAGCGAGCGCATGTGTTCGCCTCCCATTACCTGTTCACGGCGCTGGTGCGGCTGTCGGCGGCGGCTAATCCGCTGCTGCGCCCGCTGGCTGCCGCCGTCGGCTACAGCGTCGAGCGCTGGGCCGATGAACGCGCCGCGATCGTCACCGGCAGCAGGCCGCTGGTCGCGCGCACGATAGCCAAGGCCGCGCTGGCTTCCGTGGCCGCGCCAGGCCCGCGAGCCGGGGTGGCAGCACCCGTCGCCCGGCTGACCGGAGCGAGCAAGCTCGGCCGCCCCGGCTCGGTGCCGCGGAGGGTGACCGCCCTGCTCGCACCGCCTCCGCAGCGCCGAGTCGTGCTCCTTGCGCTGGCGATCGTGGTGCTGGCGGCCTGCGGGCTAGCGGCCGTTGACGCCGCGGGTGACCTGCACTCCATCGTGGAGTTCGCGCAGTCCGCCGCACTGTCCTGAGCTGTCGGCTTTGTCTGGCTACGGGGCCGGGCTGGCGCACTTCTGGCGCTCGGGCACGCCGGCGCTTCGTGCGGGCCCGGTGCCGCCGGCCCGCGCAAGGCACGTGACCTGGCCCACTGCTGCGGAATCGGCGACGGCCCCGAGCACGCTGTGCTCGGGGCCGCCGGTGACGGTCAGTGCCGCCGGCCGCTTCTCAGGCTCGCGGCGAGCCCTGGCGGACCTGCTGGGCTTGCAGTTCCTGGGCCTCACGGCGCTGCTGGCGAAGCCTGATGACGACGAACGCGACGATCGCCGCGACCACGAGGACGGCCAGCACATAACTGGCAACGGAAAGGTCGTGCTCGACGGTGCGCCAGGCCGAGCCGACTCCGTATCCGATGCTTGCGATCACGCTCGCGTAGATCGCAGTTCCGATCAGGCTGAGCACACCGAACCAGATCGCGGGCATGCCCGTCAGGCCGGCTACGACCGAGGTAAATGAGCGGACCAGCGGCAGCATCCGGCCGAGCGGGATGGCCCATGCACCGCGGCCGGCCAGGAAGCGCTCGGCCCGGTCGATATCTGACTTGTTGATCAGCAGGTACCGCCCGAATCTCTCGATGACCGGGCGCTCCGCGACGCGGCCGACAGCGTACGAGACGTACGAACCGGCCAGTTCGGCGATGGTGCCGAGGATGATCACCAGCGCGAGATTGAGGTGTCCCTGGAACGCCAGGACGCCGGCGAAGCCGAATGTGATCTCGGACGGAATCGGAGCGCAGCAGGCTTCGAGGAAGCCGAACAGGATCACGGCGGCATAGCCGAACTGGGTGAGAAACGAGTCCATGAGCTGCCTTTCGCGCAGCGCGCCAGGCTGCGCGCCGTCCTGTCTTCTACAGGTTTGTAGACACACTACTCCAGGCTCCGAGGGCGGTGGCCATCTCCTGCCGAATGCCCGCTCGCGGTCCGCAGGCCCGCCCGGCCAGCCCGCCCGGCCAGCCATCCCGGAAGGTCTGAGGTGCCGCCACCGCGATGTGCGGCGGCCGTAACTCCGCCTGCTGTCGCCGCAGGAAGGTAACGGGCTCCTCGGTGCCCAGCCAGGTGACTGAGTGCCGCGCTGGCGTAGCCCGTGCCACGACCTCCCCGCGCCGCAGCACCAGTGTGCGCGGTGCTATCAGGCGAAGTGCGTCGGCCTCCGACGGCGCGTCGAACACGACCAAGTCGGCGCTGCCGCCGGGCCGCAGCCCGTAATCAGCGACGCCGAGGGCGGCGGCCGGGTTCACCGTGATCATTTCTATCAGACGGCGCAGCTCGGCGTCGCCAGACATCTGGCCTAGGTGCGCGAGCACGAACGCCGCCTGGAGCGGATCGCCGTAGCCGAGCGGGTACCACGGGTCCATCACCGAGTCGTGGCCGACGCAGACGTTGACTCCGGCCTCCTGAAGCTGCTTGACCCTGGTGAGGCCGCGGCGAACGGGTCCGGTGTCGAAGCGGCCCTGCAGCACCGAGTTGTCGAGCGGGTTGGTCACCATGTGCAGTCCCGCGCGGGCGATGTTGCCGATGACGCGGTAGGCGTACGCGCCGTTGTAGGAGTGCATTGCCGTGGTGTGGCTGGCCGTGACCTTGCCGGACATTCCCCGCTTAATCGTCTCGGCAGCCATGACCTCGACGAACCGGGAGTGATCATCGTCGGTCTCGTCGCAGTGGATGTCCACTGCCAGGCCGTGCTCATCCGCCAGGGCCAGGGCGAACTTGACCGACTCGACGCCGTCTTCGCGAGTCAGCTCGTAATGCGGGATGCCGCCGATCACGTCCGCGCCGAGTGCGGCTGCCCGGCGCATCAGCTCAGCGCCGCCGTCAAAGCCGAAGATGCCTTGCTGGGGGAAGGCGACAAGCTGCAGGTCGAGCATGCCGCGTACCTCCTCGCGCAGGTCGATCAGCGCGCGCAACGCGGTCAGACTGGGATCGCAGACATCGACGTGACTGCGGACGTGCTGCACACCGCAGGCCAGTTGCCAGCGCAGCACCTGCCGTACTCGCGACTGGACGTCGGCGTAGGTCAGGTCGGCCACCCGGTCCGCCCAGATCGCGATGCCCTCGAACAGGGAGCCGGAGTCATTCGGCCGCGGCTGGCCGACGGTCAGCACGGCGTCGAGGTGGATATGCGGCTCTACCAGCGGCGGGGTGACGAGCCGGCCGCCCAGGTCAATGGTTTGCGCCGCCGCGGCGTCCGCGCCACCCGCTGTTTCGGGCTGCGGTGTTCCGGGCTGCGGTGTTCCGGGCTGCGCTGTCCCGGATTCCGCAGAGCCGGTCTGGCCCGGCCCGCCGCCTATCGCGGTGATCACGCCGTCGTCGATATAGAGGTCGGTGAGCGACTGCTGGCCGGCCAGCCGGGCGTTGCGCAGGATCAGATCGATCATGGTCATATCATCGCCTGCCCGGCATGCCGCCCGTCCGGCCACCGTGGTTATCGCTTGCCGATACATCGGCTACCGAACTAGTATTCCCGGCATGACTGATGACACGAACGGCTTGCCCGGCGGGCGCAGCGCAGCGGCATGGCTGCTACCGCTGATCCCGGTATCGGTGCTTATCGCACTGGTGGTGCTGGTCGCGATGGCTGGGAACGCCGCGTCAGCCACCGGGGGCTGCGGTGGCGGCTGAACTCGCTCGGCGGCCTCGGGCACGGCCGCAGGGACCGGCACGGCCCGCTGGGGGCGGCTGGCCAGCTCACGGCGGCCGGCGGACTCAGGGCGGCCGGCGGAGCGCCGGATCAGGCTCCCTCGCTGCGCGAGCCTGGCTGGCCGGGACGGTGACGGTCACGGTTGCCGCGGCGGGGGCGGCAATCGCGCTCGCGCCGCCGGCTGGCGCGCCGGCGCCGGAGGGGCTTGCATTCTTGCTTTTCGCCGGCTCGTCGGTGCATGTCGCCTCGACCGGATGGTTCTACACGGTGCCCTCGGTGCGGGCACACATGCGGCGGCATCCGGTTCGCTACATCTGGTCGCCGATCGCGCTGATTGCCGGGGCCAGTGCGATCAGCGCGTGCGTGCCGCGCGCCGAACTCTACTGGCTGCTGCTGCCGTACTTCGGCTGGCAGTTCTTCCACTACCAGAAGCAGAACCTCGGGCTTACTGCGCTGTGCGCAAGTGCCTGGCGGCTGGCGCCATTGACGTCCGCCGAGCGGCGGGCGCTGACCGGCGCCGGCCTGGCGGGCATCGCCGGCCTGGTCGCACGCCCGGGTCTGCTCCAGTTGCCGGTCCGGCTGCCGGAGCCCGCGCTTCGCCCGGCGGCCGCCATCGTATTCGCCGGTTGCGTTGCCGCCGGGATCGGCTGCCTGCTGGCGAGGCCACGTCCGCAGCGTCCGGCCGCATTCTGCGCGGTCTACCTGACGGCGCTGGCGTTCAGCCTGCCGGTGCTCTTGTTCACCTCGCCGTACGCGGCTGTAGCCGGCCTGACGATTGCCCACGGTCTGCAGTACCTGCTGCTCATGAGCCTGCTCGCGGCGGGCGGAGAGTCGTATGGGCGGGACGGGATGGCTCGCGCCGCACGGCTGGCGGCGTTGTGCAACATCGCGTTGCTGGGAGGTGCCGTGCTGTCAGTCGCCTCTGATCAGCTTGCCGCCGGCCCCGCCCTGCGGTGGGTGTACGGGCTGTTTGTCGGCGCGGTGATGGCGCACTTCGTCATCGACGCCGGGCTGTGGCGCATGCGGGCTGACTTTCCGCGACAATTCTTGCGGTCCCGGCTGCCGTACCTCGTTCCCGGCGACGCGCGCTGAGGGCCCCGCGCGTCGGGCGACCGCGCGCTGAGTGCCGGCCATGCCGAGTGCCCGCCATGCCGAGTGTCCGCAGGCCGATCGATCGCCTGACGATATACACTGGCGTGGTGCCTGACTCACCCGGCCTGCCGTCGGCCGGCCAGCCGCCATCGGACCACAGTTCGCCCGAAGGAACGCTGATCACTTTCGGGCGGTACGCGGGCCCGGCCACGCTGATCCTGTCCAGCCTGGCCGATGGACCCAAGCACGGATACGCGCTGACCAAGGACATCGAGCAATTCGCGGGCGTCAGGCTCGCGCCGGGTACCTTGTACGAGGCGCTCAGCAGGCTGGAGAGCCAGGGCTTCATCGAGGCACTGCCGAGTGAGCAGCGGCGGCGCCCGTACCAGCTGACGGCGGCCGGAGCGCAGGCATTGCGCGCGCATCTGGCCGATCAGCGCAGGGTGGCCGACGTCGGGCTACGGCGGCTGGCGCACGGCTGGGGACCGGCATGACGACTCGCGGCCCTGCGGTTACCTCGTCCCCGGCCGCGCCGCCGTCCCCGGCCATGGCCGCAGCCGAGCGCCAGGCGGCCCGGCTGCTGCGCTGGTACCCGCGGTCATGGCGCGGCAGGTACGGCGCGGAGTTTGCCGAACTGCTGCTGGCCGACCTCGCCGAGCAGCCGCGGAACTGGCGCCGCACCGCGGACGTGGCCGGGCACGGACTGCTGGCCCGCCTCGCCGTCGCCGGCCTGACGGCGCGAGCGCAGCCTCCGGCCGCGCAGGTGGCCGCGCTCGGCGCAGCGCTGGCCGCGTTCGGGACGCTCTGCGTCGCGATGCTGGCCCAGCTCGCCACCAGCTGGCAATGGGTCTCGCCGGCATCACCGTCAGTCGCGGATGCGACCCTGCTCATGACCGTTGCGGCCGCGGGCGTCGCAATCGCCGGCTTGCTAGCGGGCGTTCCCGCGGTGAGGTGCGTGCTGCACGCCGTAGGCCAGCGGGACGCCCGGGTGGTGCGGCCCGCCGGACTCGCGCTGGCGTGCGCGACAGCGCTGGTTGCCGGCGCGCGGCAGGTCCAGAACTCCTGGCCGGGAACGGGCGGTACCGGGGCCGAGCACCACCTGATACCCGGCGGACTTGCGGCCTTCGGCTGGTCGTCGACCTTGTCGGTGTCGTCATTCTGGGCGCATCCGGTGCTGCTCAGCCGGTTTCCGGCTGCCGAGCTTGCCTGGATGGCCACCAGCCCCGTCCTCGGGATCATCTTGATCACCGCGGCTGCGACGGCCGTCCGCCGGCTTGCATTGCCTGGCCGCGCGGTCCGCTACCTGGCCTGGCTGGCGCGGGCGGCGTGCCTTTCGGCGGCCGTGTTCCTGGTCGGCGCGGCGATCTGGGTGGTGGGGCAAGGGGGAGGCCCGGCAGGGCTGTTCCGGCCGGGCCTGATTGACGGCGCGGAACTGCTGATCATGGCAGTTGCCCTCGCGGTCGCGATGCGGCTGACGGCCGACCTGGCCCGCCAGGCGGCGGCGACCAGCTAGCGTGCCCGGGGCTGCGGCCGATCGCGCGCGGGCAAGCCGAGGCGGTGCTCAGCTGAGAGCCAGCCGAAGCAGGCCGGCCCGGCCCGGCAGCTGCTCGGTCATGATGGGCACGCGGCAGGACAGGCGGCGATTTGCGAAATTTATCCTGGTACGGCGGCGACATCTTGGGGTGCTGCTTGCCTTTGACCGGGCAGATGCAACCATCTGCAGATGAGGCTGTCGCGGCGACGGCCGCCCGAGGATGCTCCCGAGAGCCCCGCGGCGGCGCCAGACGGTCCGGCGGCGGCGCCGTCCGGGCCTGCCACCGGTATCCACGGTGCGACTAGCGTCCAGCGCGGGACCGAGCCGCACGGCGCGACAGCCGTCGATGGTGCGGCGGGCAGTCACGGTGCGGCCCGCGAGATGGTGACAGCGGCGATGGGATCGGCTTCCGACGGATCGGCGCCAGCCGGGCCGGGCTCGGCCGAGCTAGCGGCCTCGCTGGTTGTCGAGGACGAGCCCGAGTCCCGGATCAGGCTGCCGACTGACCTGCTCCGGTGCGTGACGGCCGGGGTCGAGATAGCGGTTCTGGTTGGGATTGCGCTGCTCGGCAAGGACACCGCGATCGCCGTAGAGAACGACATCGTTGCCGCCAGTAACCACCTGGGCCGGGCCCTGATCACCTCGCTGCACTCGCTTGCCTTCGCTGCTCTGCTCGTGCTGCCGGTGGCGCTGGCTGTCCGGCTGGTCATCAACCGGCAGCTCCGGCGGCTGGCGGAGGCGGTCGTCATCGGTCTCGTCGCCGCCGGGGTCACGGCCGCATGCAACGCGATCCTCGCGCTGGCTGCGCTTGCCGACCTGTATCACGCCCTGGCCCACGCGGGCAGCGCACTCGACCCGAACCTGGCCGGGCTGGCCGCCTACCTGACCATGATCGGCCTGACCGGTCTTCCGCGCTGGCGTACCTGGTTCGCGGTAGCGATCACTTTCTACTTCGTGACCAGCCTGGTCGAGAAGCACGCCACTATCCTGTCGCTGCTGATCACGCTGCTGATCGGTGCCGCCGTCGGATCAGGGCTGCGCTACCTGATCGGCACGAATACCGAGCGGCCGACAGCCCGCGAGATCGCCGCCGCGCTCAGCGAGGCGGCCACGCCGATAGTGGAGATCCGGCGGGTGCTGGACACCATCACGGAGAACCGCAGGTATTCCGCCCGGGCCCAGGACGGCTCGGTCCTGGACGTGACGGTGTTCGACCAGGATCAGCAAGCGGCCGACGCGTTCTATCGCATCTACCGCCGGCTGCGGCTGACTAGCCAGGTTTCCCGGAGCGCGCCGCTGACCGTAAGCCGGGCCGTTGAGCGCCGTGCGCTGATGACCTACGCGGTGGAAGACGCCGGTGTTTCGACCCCCAGGCTGGTAGCGGCCGTGCGGGTCGGCCCCGAGGCCGCGGCGATCGCTACCCGCCACGTGCGCGGCACGACCCTGGACAAGCTGGCCGTGCCGCCATCAGACGAGCAGCTCGACCGCGCCTGGGGCGCCGTCCAGGCGCTGCATCGACGGCGGCTGACGCACCGGTCGCTGACCGCCCAGCACATCGAGATATCCGGTGACGACTCGGCCCTGGTGACGCTGCTTGAGCCCGGAGACGGGGACCTGGCGGCCACGGATCTGCAGATCCGGCTGGATCTTGCCCAGCTCACCGCGACCATGGCACTGCTGGTAGGACCGGAGCGCGCCGCGGCGGTAGCGCGCCGCAGGCTCGGGTCAGGCATGGTGGCCAGCCTGGTGCCGCTGCTCCAGCCGGTGGTGCTGCACCGCTCGACAAGAGTGGAGCTGCGCCGCCGCAAGGACGTGCTGCCCGCCCTGCGCAAGCAGTTCGTCGCCGCCTCGCCCGGCTTCGAGGTCCCGCCAGAGCAGCTAGAGCGAATCCGGCCGCGCGCGGTCATCACCCTGGTGGGGGCGGTCTTCGCGGCTTACATCCTGATCGGGCAGGTCAACCGGCGCGGCTTCATTCCGGTCCTCAGGCAGGCCGACTGGCGCTGGGTACTGGTGGCGCTGGCGCTGTCAGCCGTCACCTTCGTCGGGGCGGCTTTCTCGCTCTCCGGTTTCGTGCTGGAGAAGCTCAGCTTCGCCCGGACTTTGCTGGCCCAGCTAGCTGGGAACTTCGTGACGCTGGTGACTCCGGCCGCGGTCGGCGGCGTGGCGCTGAACATCCGCTACCTGAACAAGGCCAAGGTCGCCCCGGCCGACGCGGCGTCGAGCGTGGGCGTGTCACAAGTCTTCGCATTCGTCCTGCATTTGCTGCTCCTGGTCATCTTCATCGTGCTGACCGGCGGCTCACCCAGCACCTCGATCCGGCCGCCGCCCAGCTGGTCCTATATCGCGCTGGCTGCTGTGGGCGCCGTGGTGCTGGCAGTACTGGCGCTGCCAGCCGGCCGCAGGCTGGTCCGCTCCCGGGTGGCGCCGGCGCTCGGCCAGGTCATCCCGCGCCTGCTGGACGTTGCGCAGCGGCCGGCCAAGCTAGCTGAGGGCATCGGGGGTGCGCTGATGCTCACCCTCGCCTACATCCTCTGCCTGGAAGTCTCGGTGCTGGCTGTCGGCGGCCACGCTCAGGTCTTCGCGGTCGGCGTCGTGTACCTGACCGGTAGTGCGATCAGTTCGGTGGTGCCCACCCCTGGTGGCATCGGCGTGGCCGAGGCGACACTGTCGGCCGGGCTGACCGCGGTCGCGCATGTCTTGACGGCGTACGCGCTGAGTGCGGTACTGCTCTTCCGGCTGGTCACGTTCTACCTGCCTGCCGCGGTCGGCTGGCTTGCGATGAACTACCTTCAGCGGCACGACGCGCTCTGACCGCCGGGTCGTTGTCGTGTCGGTCGCGGCGGAGGTCGCAGCCGACCTGGCCGAAGAGGGGTGTCGTGACCGCGAGCTCGCTGCCGACGGTGTCCTGGCAGCGGCCCTCGCCCATCCAGGCGATCTTCCCGGTGTCGTGGTCGGTGACCACCATCAGGAACTTGCCCGCGCCCTTGCCCCACGACTTCTCGTCAATGCCGATACGGCGCAGCCCGTCGAGGCGGTTCCGCCCGGCCGCGGCGTCCGCCGCGACCCTGGCCACGATGTGCGCCAGCGCCTCCCAGCTCACCCGCAGCAGCCGCGACACCCTGGTCCACGGCATGTGCGCGCAGCACCACGCCGCCTGGTCCTCGAACGGCAGACTGAACCGGTCATCATGACGGGCCCACGGCACCGCCACGGTCACCTTCCCGTGCTCGCCGCACACGATCCGCGGCACCTCAGCCTCCAGGAAGCACCGCTTGCCGTGCACATCCAGGGTGTCCTGGCGTACCGCCGGCGCACATCCGTCTCGGTGACCTTCCCGCGCAGCCCGCACTGCGGGCAGCGATGCCGGGCCTGCCCGTCGGGCTCAACCACGACGATCAGCACCTTCTCCGGCGGGGCGATCCCTGCGCGGCCACTGCTCGATATAGGTGCGGACTACCACCGCATGCTCAGTGTCGAGAATGTCATTCCAGATCGACCCATCTGGCCCAGGCCGCATGCCCGTCCCCCATCACCAGCCCCGTCCCTGCGCCGGGAAACGCTACCCCGGGCACACGGCCGGCCGCGCCCGGTTCACACCCACACGCCACTCACGCGATCAACTGCCCGGAACCTGAACACTGGGGAGCGCCGGTACGACGTACCCCAGCACCTCGCACCAGAAACGAGCGACGCGATCGGGTTCTGCGCAGTCGAAGGTGACCTGGAACTGCTTGACCGACGCCATTGGTTTACCCTACAGGCGCCCTGATTGCCACTCGCGTCGCGAATGGACATGCGCGGATTCTAGGGATGTAACACGCTCACATGCCCGGTGGACTCTGGGCGATGTGCTCGAGTTCAGCAATGGCCGTCTCGAGGTCGTCTGCTCCTCCTTGCGCGACTATCCGCGCGAACAGTGGATCGCGCGTTGCCAAGTCGCGCAAGCTCGTGACGTGGGCCTGGATCCGCGCGGTCACGACCTCCAGGAAGGCTGGCAGTGAGCCAGCCCAGCCGTACCCGGCCAGGAATAGCCGCAGCCGACGCGGCCGTCCCGCGAAGTCGGTGAAGCCTTCCTGCGCTACGACGTGCCGGGCGTGCAGCGGCACCCAGCTGAACGCGGCGTACGCCACATCCCATGCCGGGCTCACCGGCCCAGCCATGTCCCAGTCGAAGAACCCGGCCAGCCTGCCGTCGCTCCAGACGGCGTTATACGGAGCGGCGTCGTTGTGGCCAACGATCAGTCCGGGCGCCCACTGGCCGCCCATCCGCCACACCGCCTCCGACGGCGGGACGAAGTCCGCTACGGCGCCGTGGAAGCTGCGCAGCCATCTGGCGACCTGCAGGAGGGTGTCATCGGCGTGCACCCACCCCGGCCACGGCCGCGTGCTGCCCACCGTCTCGCCGACCAGGAACGTCAGCACCTCCCGTCCCTGCAGATCCAGCCCCAGCGGCCTGGGGCTGCCGGCGAAGCCCTTGCCCGCCAGGTGCGCCAGCAGCGCATGCACCGCCGGCGTCCACGGCCCGGCTGCCCGTCGCACGGTATCGCCGACCCGGACCGCCCCGCCGGTGTTGCCGCCCTCCAGGCGAATCTCCACCCCGCCAGTGTGCGGGCAGGCAAGCAACCCGGCATCCTCACATCAGCGCATCGGCCGTCGCGTCGATCGCGTGACGCGGCGGTTCCCGCTGTCCGTCGGCCCGCTGCCCTGGTGGCGAAAAGCTGGGGGATCTGTGCCAGTAGTGTCGCGATGCGGCTTAGCGGCACGGCTGTTAGAAGGTAGCGTCGGTCGCGGGCTAAGGAAGCTGGCGGGTGTCGGGATTGGCGAACGGGTCAGCGTTGCAGACCGTCGTGGACTGGGCGACCATCGTGAGCGCCCTGGTCGCTGTGCTAGTCGTAGTGCTGGCCGCATGGGTGGCCGGCACCTCCTACCAGACGCTGGCGCTGGCGGCTCGGCGTCGCCGGTGGATCGGGCCGGCGATGAGGCGCGCCGGGTTCACTGCTCACCGGCACCGGTTTTCCGCTGCCAGCCGGCAGCTGCTGTCGCAGCGGGTCAGAGGGCTCAGCCCGCAGGTGCAGCAGGAACTTGCGTGGCTGTCGGACCTCTTGGCGGCAACGACCACCGAGGATCTGCCGACGCCGATCGCGGTGCCGGTTCCGTTCACGTTCGCTGCCCGCGCTGCCGCGCCGGACTATTGTCTGGCACTGGCCGGGCTGGCTGACGCTTACGATTCCTACGCCGCCGCCGTTCGCCGCCGGTGGATACTGCGATCTGCGGCCGGGGAGCTTGTCGCCCGGGAGTACCAGTGCGCCACCGATACCGCTGCCCTGCTTCGGCGCTGGGCGGCATTCGAGCCTCTAGAACTCGAGCCCGGCGCCGACAAGCTGCGCGGCCGCACCGTGGACCTGGCACCGCGCGGCGGTCGGCCGGGGACGGTGCGCCTGGTGACCTGGCCGGAAATGACCGCAGCGCGCGCGTCAACAGTCTTTCCTGTGCTCGGTGCCTCCTACCAGTCTTACCGGGTTGTGCTGGCGACAAGCCCGGCTCGTAACTCAACTCCTGACGCGAAGGTCACTCGCGAGGTCACCGACGTCCGCGGCATGGCCGGCACGAATCCGCTCGAGTTCGACGGAGTGCTGCCGCGCTGGCACGGGTCCGGCTTCCGCGTGGAAATGGACCGGGTTTCCGGTCGGCAAAAGCTGCATCTGTGCCTGGCTGAGACGACATACTTCGCTTTCCTCGCCACCCAGGTACCCCAGTCCGCAGAACTCGCCGGCGATGACGCTCAGTGCTCTCGGCTGCTCACCCTCAACCTCCTTGCAATGGATGAACATGACGTCGTCGTCCTCCCGCGCCGATCGGACTACGTGGTGCATCCCGGTTGCTACACCGGGACCGTCAGCGGCAACTGCGAACTAGTGAGCAGAGAAGGCCTCGACGCCGACTTGGACGGCAACGGACTGCCCGACCTGCTTCAGGCAATCATCCGGGAAGCCAGGGAGGAACTCGGCATCGACCTGAGCGCTGAGACATCACAAGTCGGCGCCCTTGGCGTCTTCGAGCTGGACAGCGAGACTGAACTAGGCACGCACGTCCTGGTCGCCACTGCCCGACTCGCGGGATCCTCCCAAGACTTCCGGATCAGCCGCTCTGCTCCCGACCTAGTCGAGGGCCTCTGGGAGCTTGGCGACCAGTGCATGACCATCGACATTGCCGAGGTCCTCAAAGACCGAAACGCGGCTGAGCGGTTCATCGGCTGGCTCCGAAGCTCACCAGAACTGACCCCCAATGCGGTTGGATCGCTCCTGCTGCTGCTCACCGCCCGGATCGAGCTTCAGCAGAACCAAGCCGCCCGCGCAGCCCGGCATAACCCCCGCCGCGCAACTCCCCCCTGGACGACAGCTGACCTGGCAGCGTGGCTCGACGCGCCTCTCACCATCGCTACGCCGCCGCCGCCAGACATCGTCAGCTACCACCCGCTATGGGCGTGATCGAGATACACGGCGGCCCGTACGGCCGCTGACTGCGGCGCCAGCCGGATTGCGCGCTTCTGCCGCCGGTCGTCGGCCGGCGGCCGCCGGACACCGCGATTCGCCGGTCAGCCTAGCCTGGCCACGGCGAGCGCGGCTGCGAGCAGCACGACGCTCCAGGACAGTGCCCGCAGCGCTCGTTCCAGCGGCGCCAGGAGCCGGCCTGAATCCAGTGCCAGCACGGCACCATCTGCCAGCGTGATGCTGCCCGCCACGTCGGCCGTGCGGCGCCGCAGCATCCTGGCCGGGGTGCTGAGGCTCCGCTGTGCCGCCGAGATGCCGAATGCGGCCCCGGCGGCCAGCACAGCGGCCACCGAGAGGGTGCCCGTCTGCGCCACGTACGAGGTCAGCAGCGGGAAAGCGCCCCATGCGGCGGCGAAGCCCGCGTCGGTGTGCACGATGCCGCCGAACAGCTCGGCGTTGTAGGCAACCACCAGCAGCGGGCCGGCCAGCATGAACGGGATCAGCGGCCAGCCCACCCGGAGCGCTCCGGCCACGCCGAGCGCGACTGCTCCGGCCAGGCTAAGCCCGGCCACGCCGAGCAGCACGCCGCCCGGGATCTGGGTCCGCAGCGGCCGGCCGTGGTATTCGTCCAGTGCATGCGCGGCCAGGCCGACGGCGAGAAAGAAGGCGGTCAGCGCGGCCAGCAGCGGTACCAGCGTGACCCGTGGCGCAATGGTGGCGCCGATGACGACGTACGACAAGTGCCAGGCGGTATAGGGCGGGTGCAGCAGCGTCCACCAGTCGCGCCAGCGGCCAGGACGAGCCGCGTAGAACGCTGGCCGTGCGGCGGTGCCCGGCGCTACGCCGTCGTCAGCCACCCCCGCGGGTTCCCCACATGACCAGGCCGCCGCCAAGGCTCATCACCCGGTAGCCGACATCGCGCAGGCCAGCCTGCTGCCACGCGCGCACCGTCCAGTCGATGGGGTACCGGCGGTAGTGTCCGGTGATGCTCGGGCCGAGGAAGCGCCCGACTTCATACCACTGCCGGCCGCCGGTGATCAGGCCGCCGAGCGGCAGCGCCAGCGTGGTGTAAGCCCGCCACCAGAAACGCCAGAAGGGCGACGGGGGGACGTTGAACTCAAGGCTCGCTACGGTTCCGCCCGGCCGGACCACCCTGGCCAGCTCGGTCAGCGTCGCCTGCGGATCGCTGACGTACCTGAGCAGGTAGGTGAACGTGAGTGCGTCAACGGACGCTGCTGGCAGCGGAAGTTGCTCCGCCCGGGCATTGACAAGGCAAACGCGGCCGTCGGCGCCGGCAGCCGTGACATTCTGCGCCCCCTGCCGAAGCATCTGCTCCGTGAGGTCCACGCCGATGACCCGAGCACCGGTGCGGGCGGCAATCTGCAGCGACACTCCGGCCGTTCCCGCCGCCACGTCGAGCACGACGCCGCCGGCGGCGACAGGTGCGCCGACTAAGCGGTCGACCATGGCGCGGCGCCACTGGCCGTTCTGGCCGAAGGACAAGATCTCGGCGAGCCTGTCGTAGCGCGCTGGCAGCGGGGCGAACAGTTGCTGGGCGAAGCTGTTCCTGGTGTCAAGCACGGGAACCGGCACGGCGTCTCCTCG